>JBFYQI010000545.1:0-3839 GCA_041302875.1 Ignavibacteria bacterium | reverse complement strand
TACGACAGCCGCGTGTTGCCCGAGATGAGCGCAAAGGTTCTCTTCCTCACGAAAGCATCCGATCCGAATTCATTAGCGGAGAAGCCGAAGCTCACGGTTCCTGCGACAGCGGTGGTCGAGCGCAACGGCCGCACGGTCGTCTATCGCGTTCTCAACAATAAGGCCTCCGAGGTTCTCGTGAAGACCGGTGCCGCTGTCGGCTCGTTTGTCGAGATCACCAACGGCCTTGAGCCTGGCGAAAAGGTGATCGACAAGGTAGGAGAAGAGATCGCCGACGGAGTAAAGGTGAAGGTGTTGTAGGAAAAGCAGCCTGTGAGCCTGGCGCAGATGAGCACAAAGCACACAGCACAAGTCAAAAGGCAGAAGTCAAAAGGGTTGGCCCGCACTGGGTCATAACGGCCAATACTTATGACTTCTCACTTATGCCTTGCTGGCTCCTGACCACTGACCACTGATTACTGATTACTGATCACTGTCTTCCGGAGTTTCCATGTCCGCACTCATCCAGATCCAAAGCGTTTCAAAATCGTACTACCGGGATTCGTTCGAGATTCCTGTGCTGAATAATATCTCCCTGGATGTGCCTGAGGGACAATTCATGGGCCTGATGGGTCCATCGGGTTCGGGGAAGACAACGCTGCTGAATCTCATCGCCGGGATCGACCGTCCGTCCGCCGGCAATGTCATCATCGGCGGAACGAATATTGCGTCGTTGAGCGAGTCGAATCTCGCGAAGTGGCGGTCGCATCATGTGGGATTCATCTTTCAATTCTACAACCTCATTCCCGTCCTGACGGCATTCGAGAACGTCGAATTGCCGCTTCTGTTGACTTCCCTTTCGAAGGCGGAACGCCGGAAGCACGTCGAGACGGCCCTGACCATCGTGGGGCTCGGCGATCGCATACATCACTATCCCAAACAGCTCTCCGGCGGACAAGAGCAGCGCGTTGCCATCGCCCGTGCGATCGTGACCGACCCGACGATCATCGTCGCGGACGAACCGACCGGCGACCTCGACCGCACGTCGGCAACGGAAGTCCTCACATTGCTCGAACGGCTGAACAAGGAGTTCAAGAAGACCATCGTCATGGTCACGCACGATCCGCACGCGGCGGAAAAGGCGACCGTGCTTCGTCACCTCGACAAGGGAGACCTGCAATAGGAGACGGCCATGCGAGTACTCAAACTGGTTTTCAAGAACACGTTTCGCCACAAACTCCGATCGTTTCTGACGATCCTCGGCATCGCCATCGCCGTCATGGCCTTCGGCGTCCTTCGAACCTTTGTCAACATCTGGGATGCGAGCCTTGAATCGACCGCGGCGAATCGGCTCATCACGCGGCAGGCGGTCTCGTTCATCTTCCCTCTTCCCCTCTCCTACCGCGAGCAGATCGCAAAGATCCCCGGCGTCAATATTGTGTCGTACGCCAACTGGTTCGGCGGGACGTACATCGACAAGACGCAATTCTTCGCGCGCATGGCGGTGGATCCGGAGACAATGTTCGAGGCCTATCCGGAGTACATTGTGCCCCCCGAGCAGTTCGAAGTGTTCAAGAAGGAGCGCAACGCCTGCGTCATCGGATCGGACATTGCGACGCGGTACAACCTGAAGCTCAACGACCGGATGCAGATCGAAGGCGACATCTATCCCGGCACCTGGGACTTCGTCGTGCGCGGCATTTATCAACCGCGGGACAAGAACACCGACGCGACGCAGATGTTCTTTCACTGGGCGTACGTCGACGAGCGGATGAATCAAGAAATGCCCACTCGCGCCGGCGAGGTCGGATGGTACATCGTCAAGATCGACGATCCCGCGAAGGCAGGAACGATCTCCGCGCAGATCGACGCGCTCTTCCAGAACTCTCCCAATGCAACGAAGACCGAGTCGGAACGGGCGTTCGTTCAGGGATTCGTTTCTGCGGCGAGTTCCATCATCACGGCGATGGACGTTGTGTCGTTCGTCATCATCGGCATCATCATGCTTGTGCTCGGGAATACGATGATCATGGCGGCACGCGAGCGCATCCGCGAGTACGCGGTATTCAAGACCCTGGGATTCAGCGCAGGGCATTTGGTTGGCCTGATCCTCGGCGAGTCGTTGACGATCTCCGTCATGGGGGGATTGCTGGGCGTCGCAGCGACATATCCGATCGTAGAGTTTCTTTCCATGGTCCTCCCGAAGGGATTCTTCCCCCTCTTCTATGTGGAGCCGCTCCTGGTCATCGTCGCGGGTCTTGCGGCGCTGGGCGTCGGGCTGTTGGCATCCATCTTCCCCATTCAACGAGCTCTGGCAACAAAGATCGTGGATGGACTGAGGCATATGGGGTAAAGCAGGAGAGACGGCTCCTTACTGACCACTGACCACTGACTACTGACTACTGTCATGAAGATCCCCCTCAAATACACGCTCCGTAATTTCCGCACGCGTCGTCTCACAACGGCGATCACGGTTATCGGCATCGCATTGGTCGTCTTCGTATTCGCGGCGGTGCTGATGATGGCTTACGGCGTGGAGAAGACGCTCGTCGCCACCGGTTCCACGGACAACGTCCTCGTCGCACGAAAGGCGGCCAACGGCGAGATCTCCAGCATTCTATTGGCGAACGATTACAACACCGTGCTGACGTTGCCGCACGTGGCACGCAATCCGGACGGCTCTCCCGTCGCGACCGGCGATGTTGTCGTTGTCTTCAATCAGGAGAAGGTCTCCGGGGGATTGAGCAATCTGACGGTACGCGGCGTGTCGCAGAACGCATTCACCATTCGTCCGCAGTTCAGACTTGTGGAAGGACGGCCGTTCAACCCGGGAGCGCGGGAGGTGATCGTCGGAAGTTCAGTGGCAAAGAACTTCGTCGGGATGACGATCGGGAACACGATCAAGTTCGGCGGAGACACGTGGACGGTCGTTGGGCGCTACGACGGGGGCGGGAGCGGATTCGATTCGGAAGTATGGGGAGACGCGGATCAGCTGATGGATGCCTTCAATCGTCGTGGCGGATATTCGACCATGACGTTCAAATTGGATGACCCGAATTCCTACAGCGCCTTCGTCGCGGCATTCAACCGTGAACCCAGGCTCCGGCAGTTCGAACCGAAGATCGAACGTCGATTCTTCGAAGAGCAGTCCGAGGCAATGTCGATGTTCATCCGCATTCTTGGCATCTTCATCACGGTCATCTTCAGCTTCGGCGCGACCATTGGTGCGATGATCACGATGTACGCCGCGGTCGCAAATCGAACGGTGGAGATCGGAACGCTGCGCGCGTTGGGATTCCGCCGACGCAGCGTATTGTCGGCATTCCTGACCGAGTCGTTGTTCATCGCGTTGATTGGCGGAGCGGTCGGATTGTTCCTCGCATCGTTCCTGCAGTTCTTCTCGGTTTCCACGCTCAACTTCAGTTCGTTTTCCGAACTCGAATTCGCGTTCGCTCTTTCTCCCTCCATCATCATTTCGTCGATGCTGTTCGCATTCGTGATGGGATTCATCGGAGGATTCCTGCCGGCGGTGCGGGCAGCAAGGTTGAACATCGTCAATGCGCTTCGGTCGGCCTAACGAGAAAAGACACCACAGAGGACACAGAGGGCAAAGAAGGGCTGGAGGAATAGGAGTAATTGGGGGAGATCTGGCAGGATTGAAGATTCTGCGATTCCCAGATGTGAGATATTGCTGTTTTCCGACGATTTTCGCGAGGTGTTGATAGGGTACTCTTCTTGAGGAGTAGGAAGCGGGAATCGGAGGAGTCATGACAGTCACCAGTAGCAGCGCTGCCATCGCGTTACAGACCGCGGTACAATCCAAGACGGACGCGGTCAACATCCAGGTCAGTCTCGATGTG
>JBFYQI010000502.1:0-3342 GCA_041302875.1 Ignavibacteria bacterium | reverse complement strand
CGCATCACGAAAGACTTCGGCCAGAAAGGAATGACCGGACTTCCCCTTGCCGAGCCTTCGAAGCAGGGTCACGGTGCCGAATGATGTGTCGATCGTGACGGGAGCAATGTCTGAGTGCACCGCTTTATCCAGGTTGCCGATTTGTCAGTACGCCGGCAACATAGCCCATCGGGAGATAGGCTCCTGCCAGGTCAAGGACCGTAAACCAGAGCGGTGAGGGGAGCAGGAGAACGTTGATGATCCCGCCCACAAGAAAGAGGACGCCGATGGCAAGAGAGAATTTCATCTTGTGCGACTGCGCGATGAAGCCAGCCGCCAACGCGCCAATGAACGTTCCGATCGCATGCGCAAGGAATGGCATGAGAAAATGCTTCGGTTCGAACAAGTGCATTGACGCCTTCAGACCCTCCATCGTAGTCGTATGGGCCCCTGCGGGGGGAGGAATGATCGAGCCGCTGACCATGATGATGGCCATGTTGACGATGCTGCCGAGGATAACGCCGACGACCACGGCGAGGATGTTCCTGAGAATCGCGTTCATGCGGTTTGTGTCTCCGAGAGTGTGACGAATTGGATTCCCAGTTGTCCCTGGAACTACCCCGGGAGTTACCCCGGGGATCACCCCGGGTGTTGTCCCCGGGGCAATCCTAGGCCGGGCTTTACCCCGGGAATCTCCCCGGGCGTTATCCCGGGTATTATCCCGGGGCAGTCCTTGTTCTGATGCGGCTGCTCACCTTCGCCAACCATCGCAAGGAGGGAATAGTCACAGTTCACCAGACGTGACGCCGTGCTCCCGCCGGATCTCTTCGATCCGCTTGATATGATGGAACACGTGACTTGCCTGCATCTCAAGGATGAATCCGATCGATACGCGGGTGATCTCTCCATTCGGTTCGCGGATAGTTGCTGATCGTTCCCAGGCATCTGTTCGATGCGCAAGGAGGTCGAGAACATTCGCTCGCGTGGCCTTGAGCAAGGCGAGGGAAGAATGCACTGGACGCTTCGCGTAGGCCCAATTCGATGCCCAGGTCGTTTGCGGGAAGGGCGAATACCAGTCGAGATGGAATTCTCCTTGTTCGTTCCCCAGCGCCATCTTGATGCAAAACGACCAGATGTCGTCGCCGTCGGCAATGTGGTGGACGATCTCACGGATGGACCATCCTCCTTGGGATGGCGCCTGGTCGAGTTCGGATTCGGACAGATCCTTGACGATGCGTTCCAATTGGGCCGGTCCGTCTGTATACTGCGCGAGGATCGCTCCCCGTTCACCTGTTGTTTTGAGTTCGGACATTCAGTTCACCGTGATTGTATGTCTTACGCTTTCCGCACATCAGCACCCCCGGTGGAAGATCTCTCCCGTTCGGATATGGAACAAAAGTGTCTACCGCTTTGACGCTTTCGAACTCCTTACAAAAGTACGCGTTCGATTCGAGAAATATGCAAGCCGCCACAGCGACATCCCTTGGGCTTCCTCTGGTTCCTTCGTCTTGCGTTGAGCTCCTGCGTGTTTCATCTTCAGAGTCTCTTGGAGATCTCTCATACGTTCCGCTCAGTTCTTCAACTGCACCGTCGGGTTAGCGCATGACCGATCCTAGAAGAACCGCCACACCGACTCCGGCGGCCTCCGGCTCTTGAATCGTTGATACCATCGGCACAGCGGATACAACGGGACGAGTCCCAGAATCCACACGGCATACATCACGCCGAACGTCGTGCCGTTTGGAAATGCTACACCGACGCACGCATACAAATAGAGGTGCACGATATAGAAAAAGAGCGCCGATCCTCCGAAGACAATAAGGAACTTCGCCCATCGCTGCACCTGCGCTTCAATGCGCGCCAACAAGATCAGCAACAGGAGGTCAACGCCAAGCGTCAACAAAATGAAATCGAGGGACGGTGGATATTTTGTCACGTTGAGAAAGCCCACCCAACCGCTGGTCATCGCGTGGAATTCGCCGAACTCTCCGAACAGTCGCAGCAGTGTGAAACAGATGATCGCGGAAATGCCGCCCACGAGCGCGCCCCGATATGCCCGGTTGCGATCATGCCGGATCATTCTTCCCCATGCGATCCCGAGTCCGGCAACCCCCAGCCAGGGAAGAACAGGATAGAACACTTGCCACATGCCGGTCTGTCCGGGGATCAGCAGCAGGCGAAGAACAGGGGAATAGGGAACAGCAGCATTCTCGGGGTCGGGGATCAGCAACTGCGTGATGAGGATGGTGACAACGCTGAGCGTGACGATCATTGCGCTGTTGAATCGCAAGAGGAATGACCAAACGAGCATCGCTGCGCCGAGCGCAGAAAGCACGCCGAAGTACAGAAGAACCATCTCTCCAGTGCCACCGGGAGGGGGTGTGCCGTGGATGGTGCCACTGACAATGCCGAGCGCCCAGGCCGGGTTTTCGATCAGAAGCTGCAGAAGGATCAAGATCGATCCTCTCAACGCAAAGAAGCGCGTGATCCTGGCCTCCGGCCACCCAAGGAGACGCCGTGAATCCGTGAAGAGAACCATGCTCACGCCCATCAGGAAGAAGAAACCCGGGGCGCAGAAATGGGTAACGAACCGGGTCAGGAAATGTCCGGCATCCGAATAGACGGGAAGCGGCACGCCCCAGAATTCTCCCGGGTGAACCCTCGCAATGAAGTTGCTTGCGTGGTCCAACGCCATGATGACGATGATGAGCCCTCTGAGCGCATCCAGCCAGACCAGCCGCTGCGCGCTCTCATCAACGCCCAACGGTCTCCGGCGCGCCAATGGTTGAATGGTCGGATTCATGCCTTTGTTCCGCGCAGGATCTTCTCCATCTTCCTGCCTTTCGCCAGCTCATCCACCAGCTTATCCAGATACCGGACCCGCTGGGTCAACGGATCCCGGATCTCCTCCACACGATACCCGCAGATCACTCCCGTGATGAGATGTGCGTTGGAATTCAGCGACGCTTGGTGGAAGAACGATTCGAAGGTCACATTGGCCTTGATCAGTTCCTGCAGTTTCTTGGAATCGAATCCTGTTAGCCACTGAATGACCTGATGCAATTCCTTCTTCGTCCGGCCCTTCTTCTCCACTTTAGCGACATACATTGGATAGATCGAGGCGAAGGGCAGTTGTGCGATGCGCTGATCGTACGTGTTCATAGTGCCCTTGTATGGTTCATCAGGAATCCGACGACAGAGTGAACACGAGCAGTTGAACTGCTATCTGACCAACATGAGCTTCTTGGTTTCGCCGTACGAACCCGCTTGAAGCCGGCAAAAGTACGTACCACTCGCCAGACCTTCCGCATTCCACTCCCGCTGATACGTTCCGGCCGACAACTCTTCGGAAGCAAAAACCGA
>JBFYQI010000149.1:0-2886 GCA_041302875.1 Ignavibacteria bacterium | reverse complement strand
GTGCGTTCGGGAATCCGTGTCTGGAACTACGGCTCAGCAGTCGTGCTGTGGAACTCCGTCAAGGCCTCCTCGGTGCCTGAGCCTACCGTGGCGCCTCTGCCGGCGATGATCTCTCCTGCGGAGCCCTCGTTCACGCAGATCATACAATCAGCCCCAAGGATGGCAGAGCCAGAGCCAACGCAGCGACGGCGGAAGATACGCAGTCGGACCATGGCGAAGAAGCCACAACGGAAGCCCAAGTCAAGCGGGAGGAAACGCACGTGAAAGGGATCGTCGTTGCATCGCTGATTCTGTTCGGGTCGCAGATCGGCTCGGCACAGTACGACACGCTGCATCTCCGCAATCGCGTCTATCATCTGCAGCGTCAACTGCACCAGGCATACAAGACGCACGACGCATCGATCGTCATGCTGGGCAACTCGATCACGTATGGGGCGAACTGGTCGGAATTGCTCGGACGCTCCGATGTCGTCAATCGCGGGATCGGAGGAGACAACACGTATGGATTTCTCTCACGACTTGACGATGTTGTTCGGCTGCAGCCCAAGTACTGCTTTGTCATGGGGGGCATCAACGACATCTTCTCGGATATTCCGCTCGATAGCTTGATGGCGAATTACCGGAAGATCCTGAGCGTGTTGACCAACGAAGGGATCGTGCCGGTGGTCCAGTCGACGCTCTATGTCTCTCCGAAGTGGAAGCGGGCGAGTGAAAAGAATCCGGACGTGACCAAACTGAATACATTTCTGCGTTCGTACTGTGCGCAGCAACAGATCGAGTACATCGATCTGAACGCAGTCCTGTCGAATGGTGAGGTCCTGAAGGATGACTACACCTTCGACGGCGTCCATTTGACTGCAGCGGCGTACATCCTTTGGAGCGCAGAGATTGAACGCGTGTTGGTGAAATTGGAGCGCTGAACGACGAACGAACGGCTTCTCCTGTGACAACCCATCTGCTTGATCCGAACATTCGAGAAGATCTTGAACGCGCAGTCGATTGTCTGCGCGGAGGAGGCTTGGTCGCCTTTCCGACCGAGACTGTCTATGGCCTCGGTGCAGATGCACTGAATCCCGAAGCTGTCGGCCGCGTGTTTGCCGTGAAGGGTCGTCCAGCCGATAATCCGCTCATCGTGCATGTGGGAGACCGGAAGGGGGTCGAGCGATTTGTGAGTGAGATGCCTCAGGCAGCCGTCGCGTTGGCGGAACATTTCTGGCCTGGACCGCTGACGCTCGTCATGGAGCGGAATGACCTCGTTCCGGATGTCGTGACCGCGGGCTTGGATACGGTCGCCATCCGAATGCCGCGGCATCCGGCGACTCTCGCCCTCTTAAAGGCCTTCGATGGGGGAATCGTCGGACCAAGCGCGAATATCTCAGGACGTCCGAGCCCGACTTCCGCGCAACACGTGCTCCAGGACCTCTCTGGCAAGATCGAGTTCGTTCTGGAAGGCGGCGTCACGGAATACGGTCTTGAGTCTACCGTGATCGACGTGACGACAGCCACGCCGGCCATGTTGCGAAGAGGGGCGCTGACCGAGGAAGAGATCGAGCGAGTCATCGGCACGATCGCCGTCGGGACTCCGGAATTGGTCCGTCGATCACCTGGAATGCGCCACCGTCATTACGCACCGCGTTCCCGGGTCATTCTCATCCGGAGGGGTGACCAAGGTGCAATGTTAGATATGCTGGAACAAGCTCGCCGTCACGGCTTGAGGTGCGGCGTGCTTTGTCATTCGATCGACGTGGGGGAGTCGGGGCAGAATGTGCGTGTGATCGCCTTCGCGACGATCCAGGAACTTGCGCGGAAACTCTATGCTTCATTTCGGTTGTTTGATGACTTGGGCATTGATCTCATCATTGCTGAGGAATGTGACGAAGCCGGGATCGGGGCCACCCTCATGGACCGTCTTCGGCGTGCAGCCGAGCCTGTGAAACGACCTTAACAAAGGAGAAGAAAAATGGCGGAATCGACTCAATCCCTTCCAACAACCCCGCTCGTTGCGATTCTGATGGGAAGTGCCTCCGATCTGGACGTCATGGAACCGGCACGGCAAACCCTCAAGGAATTCGGCATTGCCTGCGACATGCGGGTGCTTTCTGCTCATCGTACACCCGACCAGACGCTGCAATACGCGCGCGAAGCTCAGGAACGAGGAATCAGGGTGTTCATCGCTGGAGCAGGCGGGGCTGCCCACTTGGCGGGGGTGATCGCTGCCGTCACCACGCTTCCGGTCATCGGAATCCCGGTTCGTTCGAAGAGCCTGAATGGATTGGATTCCTTGCTCTCCATGGTCCAAATGCCTCCGGGCATCCCTGTCGCGACCGTCGCCATCGACGGAGCGCAGAATGCGGCTCTGCTTGCCGTTTCGATCTTGGCGCTGCAGCATCCTGCCCTCGACGCCGCGCTGAAAACCTACCGGAAGAAGCTCGAAGAAAAGGTCCTCGCATCGAAAGTGTGACGGAACGAAATCAACATTCAGGAAGGGAGGAATTACATGCTGAGCGACTTGAAGCACTGGGTGGATGAGTGTATTGCGTTAGCGGCACCGAGCGCGGTGCACTGGTGCGACGGCTCCGCCGGCGAGTACGCCGGGCTTGTCGAGACGATGTTGAACGATGGCTCGCTCGTTTCGCTGGACCAATCGAAACATCCGGGTTGTTATCTGCACCGGAGCGATCCGAATGATGTCGCCCGGACGGAACATCTTACCTTCATCTGCACGACAGATAAAGACGATGCCGGTCCAAATAACAACTGGATGTCGCCTGCGGAGGCTAAGGCCAAGGTCCGCCCGTTGTTCGAGAACGCAATGCGTGGCCGCACGATGTACGTCATTCCGTATTTGATGGGACCGGCTGGTTCTCCCTTCAGCAAAGCCGGCGT
>JBFYQI010000494.1:0-8352 GCA_041302875.1 Ignavibacteria bacterium | reverse complement strand
CTCATCGTCGATACCCACATCGACCTCCCGATGCGCCTCATGCACCGGTGGGAGGATATCACGGTCCGAACCGGCGGGGACATGGACTACGTTCGCGCGCGCGAAGGGGGATTGGACGTCCCCTTCATGTCTATTTACGTCCCTGCCGAGGACGAAACGGCCGGGAGAGCTGTCGCCACGGCGGATTCCCTCATCTCGCTTGTCAACCGAATGGCTGCAACATGGCCGGAGAAGATGGCCGTTGCCCGTTCGACTCGCGATGTTCGGGAGAATGTTCGTCGGGGACTCATGAGCCTTGTCATGGGGATGGAAAACGGCGCGCCGATCGCCGGGAGGCTCGAGCATGTGAAGCGGTATCACGATCTCGGCATCCGATACATCACGTTGTGTCACGGAACGGACAATCACATCAGCGATTCCTCGTACGACACAACGCATACATGGAAGGGACTCAGTCCGTTCGGCGAGAAGGTTGTACGTGAGATGAACCGCGTCGGCATCATGATCGATGTATCCCACATTTCCGACGATGCCTTCTACGACGTCATGAGGATCACTGTCGATCCGGTCATCGCGTCGCATTCCTCCTGCCGCGCATTCACTCCCGGCTTCGAGCGGAATGCGTCGGACGAGATGATCCGGCTGATCGGGAAGAACGGCGGCCTCGTCATGATCAACTTCGGGTCTGAATTCCTGACAGAGACCTTCCAGAAGTGGGAGGATGCACGCATGCAGGCGGTCAGCGACTTCGTGAAGGCGAACAACGTCTCCCGCCGGGATTCCAGCGTGCGGCGATTCAACCTTGCGTGGCGCACGGCCCACCCGGTCCCCTACGCGACCATCGGCGATGTTGCGGACCACATCGACCACGTCGTCCGGCTCATTGGCGTGGACCACGTCGGATTCGGTTCCGACTTTGAGGGCGTTGGAGACATGCTTCCCGTTGGACTCAAGGACGTCTCGGGCTATCCGAACCTCGTCGCGGAATTGTTCAAACGGGGATATTCAGATGAAGATGTCAGGAAGATCTGCGGAGAGAATTTGATGAGAGTATGGCGGGAAGTCGAGGAGAGTGCCCGGTAAGGAGAAGAACACAAGAACGCAAGAGCGCAAGAACCAAACAAGATCAAGATCCAAGGATCAAGGACTCATCCTCCCATGAGGGTTGTAAACTCTCCGAATAGATAGTCGCTGTCGTGCGGGCCGGGTGAGGCTTCCGGGTGGTATTGCACGCTGAAGATCGGCAGCGTCTTGTGTCGGAATCCCTCGTTCGTGTTGTCGTTCAGGTTCACGTGCGTGATTTCGATGGTCGATTCATCGAGCGACGCGGGGTCGACAGCGAAGCCGTGGTTCTGCGACGTGATCTCGACCGATCCGGTCTTCAGATTCTTCACCGGATGATTCCCTCCCCGATGTCCGAACTTCAGCTTGTAGGTCTTCGCGCCGAGAGCGAGCGCCAACAGCTGATGCCCAAGGCAAATGCCGAAGATCGGTTTCTTCCCGACCAGCTTCTTGATGTTCTGGATCCCGTACTTGACGGCCGCGGGATCTCCCGGGCCATTTGATAAGAAGACCCCGTCCGGATTCATCTTCAGGACCTCTTCTGCTGGGAACGATGCAGGAACGACGGTGAGGTCACAGCCGTAAGACGTCAACCGGCGAAGGATATTCTGCTTCACGCCGTAGTCATAGACCACAACTTTGAATGTCCCCGGCTCCTCGGTGGTGAGAGGCTGAAGTGCGAATGGGGTCTTATCGATCTCACTCCATCGGTAGTTGTCCTTCGTTGTCACCTGCTTCGCGAGGTCCAGGCCTGTCATTTCCGGAGAACGCTTGACCTTCGCGAGTAATGCCGCATCGTCCAAGGGCTCTGTCGAGATGATTCCCCGCATCGCCCCGGCAGAACGGATCGTCTTCGTGAGTTTCCGCGTGTCAATTCCTTGGATCCCGATAATGCGGTGCTCGACCAGCCATTCTCCCAGTGTCTTCGTCGACCGGAAGTTGCTGGCAATGGCGCTGTATTCCTTCACCACGAATCCTGCCACCTGAGGCCGGACCGATTCAAGGTCCTCTTCGTTCACACCGCAGTTTCCAATGAGCGGGTAGGTCATCGTGACGATCTGTCCGGCATAGGAAGGATCCGTGAGGATCTCCTGGTAGCCGGTCATGCTCGTGTTGAAAACCACTTCGCCGGTCGTCTCGCCGCTAAACCCGAACGATTCGCCGACATAGATGTCGCCGTTTTCGAGGATCAGTTTTGCCTTCATGGTGTGTAAGATACGGAGATTTGCTAAATTCTACACATCCTTGAGGA
The DNA here is from genome assembly GCA_041302875.1 of Ignavibacteria bacterium. Lineage (GTDB taxonomy): Bacteria > Bacteroidota > Ignavibacteria > UBA10030 > UBA10030 > JAKAJH01. The sequence goes on along the minus strand of JBFYQI010000494.1, from coordinate 6,038 downwards.
GTTCTCTATGATCTCTCGCCTGCTTCCGTTCGTTCTCGCGTTGGGCACAAGCGTTACGATCGCGCAGACCACACAGCGCGCCTATCCCATCCAGCCCATCCCGTTCACAGCGGTCTCCATCGCAGACCGCTTCTGGATGCCGCGTCTGGAGACCGTGAAACGCACGACCATCCCGTACGCATTCGATCAATGCGAACAGACGGGTCGAATCAAGAACTTTGAGATCGCCGGTGCGCTGGCCGACGGATCATTCTGCTCGAAGTACGCCTTCGACGATTCGGATGTCTACAAGGTGATGGAAGGAGCAGCCTATGCCCTCCAGGTCCATCCCGACCCGGCGCTTGAGAAGTATCTGGACAGCCTCATCGCAAAGATCGCAGCCGCCCAGGAACCGGATGGATATCTCTACACGTGGCGAACGATCTACGACCGTGAGAAGGCTGCCGGTAAGGTCAAGGAGCCAACGCTCGGACAGTTCCATCGCGGCAGCGATACCCGGTGGCAGCGCGAGGACCAGCACAGCCACGAACTCTACAATGTCGGTCATTTGTACGAAGCAGCCGTCGCCCATCATCTCGCAACCGGCAAACGGTCGCTCTTGGACGTCGCGTTGAAGAATGCCGAGCTTGTTGAAGCGTCGTTCGGGTGGGGAAAGATCGAAAAGGCGACCGGGCATCAGGAGATCGAGCTCGGATTGGCAAAGCTGTATCTCCTCACCGGCGAACGCAAGTACTTGGATCTCGCAAAGTTCTTCCTTGACGTCCGCGGATATGGCGATGAGTACATGCAGAACCACAAGAAGGTCAAGGATCAGACGGAGATCGTCGGCCATGCGGTTCGGGCTTGCTACATGTTCGCTGCGATGGCAGATGTCACTGCGCTCACCGGCGATCAGACATACATGCCGGCCTTGAAGAGCCTCTGGCAGGATGTCGTTGGACGGAAAATGTATATCACCGGAGGCATCGGCTCGAGCGGAAGCAACGAAGGGTTCTCGAAACCGTACGACCTTCCGAATTACAGCGCATACTGCGAAACATGCTCATCCATCGCGTTCGTCTTGTGGGCGCAACGCATGTTCCTTCTGACGGGTGAGTCTCAGTACATCGACGTCCTGGAGCGAACCCTGTACAACGCGCTGAACGCCGGACTCTCCTTCACCGGCGACCGGTTCTTCTATCCGAATCCACTCGAAAGCAGGAAGAACGTCGAGCGGAGTCCCTGGTTCGCGTGTGCGTGCTGTCCGAGCAACGTTGCCCGTTTCTTCCCTTCCCTCCCCGGCTATGTGTATGCGCACACCGACAACGCTCTGTATTTGAACCTTTTTGCCACAAGCAAGACAACGGTTGGATATCGGAACGCTGGGACAGAGAACGTTCCCGTCACCATCAGGCAAGAATCGAACTATCCGTGGGAAGGACGCATCGTCGTCCGCGTTGAATCGCGCGAACCCGTCCCGTTCTCGATGAAGCTTCGCATTCCCGGCTGGGCTACGGGTGATGCGGTTCCATTCGATCTGTACGAATTCCAGGGGAAGCCCACAGGATCGATCACGCTGACAGTCAATGGAAAGCCTCTCCCACTGAAGACTGACCGCGGCTATGCCGTGATCGAACGAACCTGGAAACAGGGTGATTCGGTGGAATGGGTTCTTCCAATGCCGGTCCAGCGCGTCGTCGCTCACCCGAACGTCGAGGAGAATCGAAATATGGCGGCGCTTCAGCGCGGACCGATCGTGTATTGTCTTGAGGGAAAGGACCAGCCTGATGAGCGGGTGTTGAATCTCTTCGTCCCCGACGAGACGACGTATTCGAGTCAATTTGAAAGCGGGCTGCTCAGTGGCGTGCAGACGATTTCGTTCGCGGGAAACCTTGTGAAAGATCCCGGTTCCTACCTTCCGCTGAAGTTAAAGGCGATCCCGTACTACAGTTGGGCGAATCGGGGGAAGGACAATATGGTGGTCTGGTTGCCCTACGAATTATCGGCCGCAAGACCGGTGACACAGCCAACGATCGCATCGAAGAGCCGCATCATGGCGAGCGACGGAGTGAAGGGGGAACTCGCAGCCATCGCCGACCAATATCTTCCGCAGAGTTCATCCGACGATGCCAATCCGCTCGTTCACTGGTGGCCCAGGAAGGGAACGGCAGAATGGCTCCAGTACGATTTCGACCAAGCGGAGCAGGTGGGAACCGTTCGCGTCTATTGGGTTGACGAGACGGTCACCGGGGGCGAGGTTCGCGCTCCACGATCATGGAAGGTCCGCTATCTCGAAAACGGTGAATGGAAGAATGCCTACGCGCCGGACGGTTTTCCGGTAGAGAAAGACTTCTGGAGCGAGGCGCAGTTCGAGCCGGTGAAGACAAAAGCGCTGCGAATCGAATTCACGGCACAAGTGGACGCGGCGGTTGGAGTGCATGAATGGGAAGTAAGGTGAAACTGCAACGATGATTTGTGAGTTGAGATTGTTGATTGGAGAGCGCCCCGAGTTCCGCATCCCCCAATCAACAATCAATAATCACCAATCGACAATCGAACTGTTCTCCCTAAGGGTACAACCGTATCCCTATCCACCACTGCGAATCCTCTTCTGAAAATCCATTCGGGAAGATGAGCTGTGTTGGCGTGAACAGGAGGCGGACGTCGAACGATTTCGACGGCGCGACGGTGATTCCAGCGAGAAACGTCGTTCGAACATCACTGATGCGTTCCGTCGGCGCCGTATACCGCTCACCGAAGTTTTCCTTCCGGACCGTCCCGCTCGTATCATACTCCTCCCGATAGCGGAAGACCGCAAGCGTCTGCTCTTCGATCGTCCAGTCGGCAAGCTGCCGATTGAGTCCGAGCAGCACCTGCACGTTCTCCGATGCCCGCCAGGTCAGCATCACCGGGATCTGAATCGTCGCACGATCCACGGTGAAGTTCCAGAGGAGATTCTTCTGCTCTGATCCGCCGTAGAGATACAGGTTGTTGTAGTCCGGCGACGTGTAGCTTCCCTCCGAGTGGTGTGACGACGAGACCGGCTCATCGGTGATCGTCTCATACTTCTGCCACTCGTAGACGACACCGATATTCAGGTCGAGATTGGATTCGACCGACCATTGCAGACCGGCAATCAGACGATGCGACCGCCCGGTTTTCGTCCCGCTTCCCGTCCGGAAATCGGAAAGCCGATACCGTGAGTTCCCGGTGTACACATTGCTGTTCCACGACGACCGGTAGTCATACGAGGAGGAATCGACGATGGACGATCCCAGCCGGAGATCAACGTCCTGCCTCTGGAATCCGTACGTGAGCACGAAGACCTGTCGCTCATTGGCGCGATACCTGAGATCGAACCCTCCATAATACGTTTCGCCGTCATGGCTCCAATCTTGCGACGAAATGGCGAACCGTCGGCTGTTGTTCCAATAGTCTCCGGAATTGGGCTGACCGTACCGATAGAACGATGTGTCCAGTCGTCCCAGGGTCTGCGTTGCCGTTCCGATAAGACCTCCGAGACTCACACCGAGGTCCAATCCTTCGATCCCCGAATATTCCACTCCCCCGCTCACATCCCAGTGCGAGTACTCCTGCGCGCGTGATTCCATGTTGTACCACACACTCGTGGAGCTCGATTGCGGCGTGTAGGTGTACTCATTGAAGTTCTTCGAGCCGAACGCCCCGTCACGATCGAAGGTCACTCGCGACACACGCGCCCCGATCGTGAGCGCATCGCTTAACTCAAGACCGGCGTGCACCGCGCCGAAGTGTCCGCGCAGTCGCATGTCGTCGTTCCCGCTGTATTTGTCGACGATGGGAATGTCCGCCTCAGCAGCCATACGGTTGCCAGCATAATCATATCCGTACGAGGAACGATAGATGTCCTGAGGGATCGAATAGTATTCATCGTTCTGAAACACCAGCTGGTACGTCACTCCCACAAACAACTCCGGTATGGATCTCACAGGACGGGTCAGCACGGCGGCGGAGAACACCGGATCGAGTTGCTTTCGCGTGGTCGCATAGTACCGTGGATATGGCATGATCATATCGTATGATGCGACGCGTGCTTCATACATCGGATATACATATTGCGGTTGATCGATCACGGTTCGCGTGCTGCGGAAATCGATGTAGGTGTACGTCGTCCGCGCAGAATCGCGGAACAGATTCGCCGGATTGATCTGGAGATCCAGCAATGGATCATTCATCAATCCCGCCAATGCCGTCACATAGCCGCGGATCCCGAGGGGATTGACGAACGATGGCGTGAAGAAGAAGTCCGTTTGCTCGAACGACTTTTCCATCACCCGTTCGCCGTAGTACTGACTGAATGCGGGCGTCAAGGTGACGACGAAGGCGACCAACAAGCTGAGTATCTTCATGACTATCTCCTGCGGTTAGAATCGAACTCCCATGCTTAGAACAGGATACAACGGGAAGAGCGGCGGCGCATCAAATGTGACCCGCCACCGCAGACGCGGATCGGGCCTTTCCTGCAAAGTCCAGATGAACGGATCAACGAGGCTGTAGCCGTTTAACACACGCAATCTGCCGTACATCGGAATTCCCCAGAATGAAAAAGCGCGCTGGACGCTCAACTCAAGTCGTTGGAATCCCGGAAGCCGAGCACCGTTCAAATCGTAAGGCTCGGCATATGAAGATCGATCTGTTCCCCCAAAGGTTGGCGCGAGTTCCGCCGATTGAGCCTCGGAGAGGCTGGTTGGCTCAAAGAATTGAAGCCGATTCGCCGTGATCAGGCCCACCGCGCTTATCGTCCACGTTTCCGACGGCGAATATGTGAACATGAAGAATAGCTCGTGCCGCCGGTCGAACCGCGGATGGAATGACGCACCTCCATTCAGTTCAGCAAAGCGGTTGCTGGCCCATGAGTAGCCGTACCGGATGGTTCCCACCACACTCCCCAGCCGTTTTTCAAGCGTGAGCTCCGCGCCATAGATCTCTCCTTCCCCAAGTAGCAATGCTTCCGACAAGGAGCCGACCATGACAGAATCGTACACAAACTCGTGAAGCTTGTGCGTCATGCGGAAATAGGACTCGAACGCGAAGCGATAGCGGTCCTCCTTGAACACGTGTTCCAGTCCGACCGACACCTGCAGCGACGTCGACGGCTTGATCTGGTCCGTGGACGGGTACAGGAAGAGTGAAGGATAGAAGAGAAAGATGCCGCTGTTGCGATAGGGATGGACAAATTGAGTGACGGACGAGAAGGATGAAAACAGGCGCAGGTCATCCCGGAGCTCAATGAGCAGCGAAAACCGTGGATGGACCGCCGAGAACGACCCCTTTTCCGCAACAAACGACGTGGCGCGCACGCCGATCTCCGTCTGCACGGACGGCACGAGACGCCACTGGTCCTGGAAATAGACCGACAGCTCCCATGGCGAAAAACCAGCGAACATCATCGGCGCGATCTGGCTGGAGAATTCGTTGATGCGTCCATCCATTCGGTGCCGCACCAGTTCAACGCCGCCCAGCACCGTGTGGTATTGGTCGTAGAAATACTCCGCATGCGCTCGCAGCGCTGCGTCTTCGATGAGGTAATTGGAGGGGAACGTCTCCGTCAGACGCCCCAGCGCATCGAGACGATGTAGGATGTCCACGTGGTATCGCGTGTAGATCGCCGACGCATTGAAAAACAGCGCCGGAGAAGCGACCCCTACCCAGCGAAGATTCGCGGCGGCGTTCCCCCATCGGAGGGAATTCGACAGCGTATTGCTGACCCTAGCAGCACGCGCATTGTACACATCACGGCCGAAGAAGGCACTCAACGAAAGACGCTGGTCGTCCGAAAGGCGATGCGTCAGCTTTCCCATCAGTTCGACCGACCGCTGGTCACTCGGCGTCTCGTTTGACGCAATGCCCGGGAACAACAAGTCGGGATACCCGCGTCTCCCGGAAACAACAAAGGTCGTTGTGCTGAGTACCGGGCCCTCGAGCAGAAGGCTGGAGCCAAGCGATCCGACCGTCGCAGAGCCTGCCATTCCCTGTTCGGTGCCATCTCGGAGAGATACGTCCAGGATTCCCCCGATGCG
>JBFYQI010000492.1:0-2941 GCA_041302875.1 Ignavibacteria bacterium | reverse complement strand
GGCATCGGTGACCCCGCTCGCATTCCGAATGCGGGTCTGGTCGTGCCAGACCTCACGGCCATCTCCGTGGAAGCGCTTCTCGCCCTCTGAGCCGGTCCGCCTCCACGGTTCCCCGAGGGATTGTTAATTCTTCCCCTCCTCTCCGATTCTGCTTGACTTTCACCCGCCTCTTCTGTAACCTACTACACCCCAATTGTAACCGATTACATTCTCGGATTGCTTCCAACGTCCTTCCATGCCTCCAGCGAAGCGGAAAACGACCATCAGGGAAGTTGCGCGCCGTGCCGGCGTCTCTGTCGCCACGGTCTCGCGTGCGCTGAATAACAGCCCGCTCGTTGACCACACAACGAGTGAGAAAGTTCTGACGGCAGCCAAACGCCTTCGATACGTCCCCAACGCCTCCGCCCGTAGCCTGAGTACGAGACGCACCGAAACCATCGGTTTGATCCTCCCTGACATGCACGGCGAATTCTTCTCCGAGATCATCCGCGGTGCGGACGCCGTGGCGCGCCGTCATCATTATCATCTGCTGGTTTCCAGCACGCACAGCAACCGTCAGGAACTCGAGACGACGCTCAGCACACTACACGGACGAATTGACGGCCTCATCCTGATGTCCCCGCATCTCGAATCTGAAACGCTTCTGCATCATGCTCCGTCAGAACTGCCGATCGTGCTGATCGGGCCGGTCGAGGATGCGGGCGAGATCGACGCGATCCATGTCGATAACGAAGGCGGCGGGTTTCAGGTCGGCATGCACCTGCACGAACTGGGACATCGGCGAATCGCGGTCGTGAAGGGACCGAAGGGAAATGTTGATGCGGCGGAGCGGTACTTCGGATTCATGCGCGCCATGAAGCAAGTGGGTATCACGCTCCCGATCGAACTGATGCTGGAGGGGGATTTCACCGGAGCGGGGGGATATCAGGCGGCGCTGAACCTGCTCGCGCTGGTTCCCCGCCCGACGGCGGTCTTCGCGCTGAACGACGACATGGCGATCGGCCTGCTCCGATGCTTCCACGAAAAGGGTATCCGCGTTCCCGAAGATCTCGCCGTCGCCGGCTTCGACGACGTGCAGATGTCGGAGGTCATCCGTCCGGCGCTGACAACCGTGCATGTAGACATTAGCGAACTCGGCGCGCTGGCGGCGAAGCGCGTTCTCGCGCTGGGCATGAAGGAAAGCGCTCAGCAGAAACGGACGACCGTGGTGTTGCCGTCGCGTCTCATCATACGGCAGTCAACCTCGCCGGCGACGAATCCGATTCATCTTCAACGGGCATGATGTCTGTTCCACAATCGCTGTTGCTTCATCGTACACATTCCATTCATTCGGAGGTTCTCATGAACACATTCGTACGATTGGCCCAGGCGCTCGTTCTCCTCGTGGCCGTCGCGACGTTGGCGCTCGGCCAAACACCGATCGTCCGCTCCGTCGCCACGGGCAACTGGGAAACGGCCGCGACTTGGGAAAAATCCACAGACGGCGGCTCGACGTGGGCCCCCGCGACCGGGTCACCGGCCAGCACCGACAGCGTCATTGTCATGGCGGGCGACACGGTTTCATTGACTGGCAGCGGCCGCAACTGCAAGAGTCTCGTCGTCGAGACGGGAGCCACAATCCGCAGTGCGCTGGACGTCTTTCAGCCGACGAGTTCCATTCGCTACATCCGAATTAACGGAGGCGTGGTCCATGTTGACGGCGTCTTCGGCAATGCCTCCGACAGTCTGAATGTCCTGAGCCTGGAAGCCTACGGCAGCTTCACGATCCAGGGAGCGGGGATCATCAATATCTGTCGAATTCGGCCCGGCTCCAGTCGCACAAATTTGACCATCACGTTCGACACGGATGTCACGATGACCTATATCGGCGGCAGCGGGACGGGAGGGTCAGCACTCTATTCCTCCAACTCGAGCAATGATAGCATCACGTTCACCGTCAATGCGGGGAAGACCCTCTCAGGCGTCGTGAACGCGAACTTTGCCACGGCGAGCAGCACGAGCTCCGATGGATCTGCGCTGACGACCTTCAATATCTACGGGACGTTGGATATGCGCGGTGGGATCCTCTCCTTGCGTTCCGTCGCTGGGAAACCCGCAACATTCTATGTGGGCCCCGCGGGCATCGTCCGAGTCGGAAAGGACTTCCTCCCAACGGGAACGACTGGTGTTCTCAGTTCAGTCGTCGTCGACGGCCAGATGACCGTTGGCACCATGCCCGATCGGGGAAGCGATTTCTCAAATCCTGATCAATTCGTTTCCGGCGTCGGCACTTACATTGTTCCGGCACAGTCCTGGATCAAGGTCGGCGCGACCGATGGATTGAGCTTCAGCACCGGACCCTTGCGGACGAATGTTGTCACGCTCGATCCCGGTGCGGCATACCAATACGTTGGCACGGCGGCACAGACAACGCAAAATATCCCCGGGACAGTGGCGAAATTGACGATCAACAATCCTGCGGGCGTCACGCTGGCGCTTCCTGTGTCGATCGATTCCGCGCTGACGCTCACAGCCGGCGAGTTAGATGCGACATCGCACCTGCTGACGCTCGGTCCTCTTGCGACGGCCGCGCGAGGTACCGGATACGTTTCCGGCACGCTTCGCAAGGAAGACCTGATGTCGTCGTTCACGTTCCCGGTGGGGACGGATGCCGGCTATTCTCCGTTGATTATCACGCCTGTTGCGGATACTGGTGACGTGGATGTGGAGGCGACGCTCGGCGTGATTCCGTTTGCACCACCGAACACCGACGGCTTGGGCGTCTGGTGGCAGATCAGCGGGCCAGCTGTCGATGCTGCGAACATCGGATTCATGTATCCCTCCGCCGTGGTCACAGGCAACGAGAACTCATATACCGCCGCGCGGAATATCGGCGGACCAGGAAGCTGGACGCTCTACAAGACCCAGGCGATCCCGGCGAGCGACAGTGCGGGTGTGAACA
>JBFYQI010000469.1:0-10772 GCA_041302875.1 Ignavibacteria bacterium | reverse complement strand
GTTCATCTCCCTGTGGAATGAAACAGTTCGCGGTATCGACGGTTCGATAGAACAGGTCGGCAGTGCGTGTGACGCCGTCTTCATCCCAGTCGACGGCCGTTCCCACTTGCCCGCGGGGTTCACCTTGCCGCATGATGACGGTGGACGTGCATAGGTCGTATGCCAGGAACGCAACGTACCCTGAGCCGTAAGATCGAATTCCGGCACCGGCATATGGTGAGTCTCCAGTTCGGGTTGGATGCAGTGATGCGAGCGTTCTGCACGTTGCCGGATGAAGCGCTCTTGCGCTCCCGTGGATCTGCAGCGGCCGGGAGGAAAGGCCTGCGCTGAAGGCGGAATCGGCATCAAGCCGGACATAGCGGAATGGCCGGTCAAAATCTTCAGAGCGGACCCCGAGGAGTGAATCAAGTGCGGCCGAAGGGTCGATCACGAGCAAACGTCCGCCTTCGTTGACGTACCGTTCAAGAGTGGAGACCGACCGGTCAAGTGCGGGACCGGCGGCGCTGATCACAAGTGCGTAGCCTGATAGCTCCCCATGGGCGATCGGCCTGTCATCGATGTTGCGGTGATCGTACGATGTGATCCCCTCCGAAGCGAGAATCTCCAGAATGTATCGGCTGAATGGGCGGTCGGCGTCGGCATACGTCAGCACGAGAATGGGTGCCTGCGACGGTCCGAGTTGCCCGGATTGTGAAGCCGGGCCGCTCTCCACGGGTAGTTCCGCCAGGACATCCTCGGGGGAGGGGGACCAATGGGCCCACAGGAAGAACGCTCCAATGCCGATGACCAAAGTAAGGGTGAGCCATCCAGCAAATCGTCGAACATTCATCGTCGTATCATCCCCAAGGTCCGTTTTTCTCTCGAAGAATATTGATATCTTTTACTATCAAATCAAATCCGACCGGACCCAGCGATCCAAACTGCAACAACACAACCTCACGTTGATCCCGTCCGTGACCGTTCAAAGGAGATCTTGGTGCTGTTCGCTGTATGCGCGATCGCCATGCTTCTCAGCCCGGTCGTTCGTTACCTCTCTGCGTTCTTCTCGTCCGAGCCATGGTATCTCTATGATGATGCGACCATCGCCTATACGGCGTGGCGATCGTCGTTGGGCGAAATTCCGCATATCGACTTCCCGTACTACTATGCGGGCGGCTATGAATTGATCCTCGGCTGCATCTTCAGTCTGTTCGGTGTGTCCCTGGGGACGGCTCAGTGGTTTGTTGTTGTGCAGATGGCTGTCACAAGCGTCCTGATGTTCGCTTTCGCCCGACGATGTGGTCTTGGTCGTGCGGTGTCGTTCATTATCGCGATTGTGTGGGGTGGGGGAGGGTATCTGCTCAATCTGCATCTCTTCCCGGCATGGCTCGCACAAACGCTTGTCATTGCCGCACTCGTCACGTTTCCCTCTGTCATCCCCGTTCGATCTTGGGCCAGAATGCTTGGGGCGGGACTATTGCTCGGACTCGCCAGTGCTTCGAAACAGAGCGTTGGCATCTTTGCTCTTCTTGGCTTCTTCCTCGTTATTCCGATTCTGCTGACGGAAGACGATCCTGTTGAGTCGGAGAATGCGTCGGACAAGAAGACAGGTCGAGGGCGCGGCATTTCCCCGTGGCTTCTGAGCCCGGTTTTGCCATTCGTGTTCTTCCTGTACGTCCTGAGAAATCATCTCACGGTTTGGAACCTGTTGTTTCTTCTAGCGCCTGTGCTCGCACTGAGCGGGTGGATCCTGTGGCGAGTCGCAGCGTTCGCCCGCCGTCCCCGCACGCAAATGGCTCTGATCGGCGCGCATGCCCGCACCGTGATCCTGCTGCTCGTCGGAGGCTATGCGATTGGATTGGGGATGATAGCAGGGTTCTATGCCGTTCATGGAGGATTCTGGCGATTCTTCAGCGAATCGTTCTTGCAGGTGCAGACAGAGATGACTCGGTTCTTTTCCGGGATCGAGGCGGGGAATCTGAGTCTTGCAGATTCTCCCTCGCTTGTGGTCAGACGATCTGTTGTGTATCTGATCCTCCCCATGTTTGCGCTCGGGGGATTTATCGCGAGTCGTTCACACCTGCTGCAGTATAGTGGAAGGAGTGTTCGCCAGAGTACCCTTCTCGTCTGCTCGATGCTTGCTGTCCTCAATATGACGCTGTTTCCGAATCCTGTACGCTACTTGCTCGTGACCGTGCTCCCACTTGCAGCGATTCCGTATGCAGTGGTCGTCGAGGCCGTCGTCGCCACATCGATTCGCGAGGCTTTGATGCGGCATGTCGTTGTGCTTGCTCTCATTATTTCGCCGATCGCCGGGTACGTCGGGATTCGCATGATCACCGGCGATTTGAAGTCTTTCGTTGCTACGAATGCGACGTATCTGGATCATGACCGGGCGCAGATCGCTCTTCCCGCTCCCATTGCGGAGTCCATACGGCCCGTCTTGGACTATCTTGCCATGCGGCCTGCGGAGGAACGGTTGCACAGCTACGATCTCTACAACAAGGCATTCGCGTTTCTGTCTGGTCGCGCGCTTGTGCATGAGTACGGGCAGCTCTTCAACTTCCATGCTCAATCCGACGACGACATCCGACGGCTTTCAACGATCGTGACGATGGAACGGATCGACATTCTCGTGGTGGGGAAGGGCTATCTTCGCGGGTCACCTGCGGAGGCCGAGTTGTTCACATCGCTGGAGCCAGCATTCTCCCGCGCGGTGGAAACGGATTCCTATCTCATCTATCAGAAGCGATGAACCGGTCGAAGAACAAGCACGTCTGGATCATCGGGCTCGGATCGCTGGTGCGGCTCCCGTTGGTCTTCTTACCGATGACGTACGGCCACGAGGTATGGCGGCAGGCGGATACAGCCTCCATCGCTCATCATTTCTTCGTCAACGGGTATCGCCTATTCTTGCCGCAGATCTTCTGGGGAGGCGCCGGCCCTGGCTATGTCGAAACGGAATTCCAGATTCTCCCGTTCGTCGTGGCGCTGCTCTACGGAGTTTTTGGAGAACACGTGTGGCTAGGACGTCTCGTCGCAATGCTCTGCTCAATCGGAACAGCATTGGCATTCTGGGCAATCGCCCGTCGTCTCTTGGACGAGAAGCACGCGCTTTGGGCGCTCGCGTTCTTCGTGCTTACACCGCTGAATATCCGTTATGACATCGCATTCATGCCGGAGGCACCCCTCATGCTTTGCTATGTCTTCGGCCTGGCGTCGTTTCTCAAGTGGCGGGAGACCGGTTCGTGGCGATCGTGGTGGGCCATGGCGTCGGCGTTTGCCCTTGCGTTTCTCCTCAAAGCGACCGTGATCTATGTCGGCCTGTTCCTGATCGCATACTTAGTGACGACAGACGGTTGGAGCACCCTGCGCAATCCCCGGCTCTGGCTCGCGGGGGCGCTCGCCCTGTTTCCCGGAGCGCTCTGGTACAGTTATTCCCGAACCCTCTTCACGGAGTATGGGAACACCTTCGGCATTCTCTCTGGCGGCGATTCGAAGTTCGGGTCCATTACTTATTGGTTGAATTCCGATTTCTATTTATCGACCTTTAAACTTGAAGTGGTTTGGGTCTTCTGGGGCGGGGGGATGATTCTCTTCCTGCTCGGCCTTCTGTCAGATTTTCGTGGTCGCAATTTCCGATTCGTCTGGCTTGGGTACGGAACGGTTCTCTTGTTCTATCTTGCTGTAGCGAGATATGCAGGAGCGAATTGGGGTGTGCATTATCATTTGTTTGCGACGCCGTTTGCGGCGCTTGGTACTGCAGTCGGCCTTCGTTGGCTGACGAACAAAGGAACGCGTGGCGGGGGGAAGAGCATCGGCGTGGTTGCTGTCCTTCTCCTGCTGGTGTCGGCGTTCCGTGTCGCGTTCCAGATGGTGAGTCAGGAGGGGAATTGGAATGGCCGCAGGCTCGTTGCCTGCGCTGAACGCGTGGCGGCTGTTGTTCCCAACAGCGACTTGATCATCGTGGGCTCATCCTCAGCAGACAACGACCGGGGAACGCCGAACAATTATCAGGATCCGACCGTCTTCTTCCATGCAAAGAGGTATGGATGGAGTCTTCCGTCAAACCGGTACGACCGTGAGACCGTGGAGCAATTCCGGCAGCAAGGGGCGAAGTACTTTGTCGACACCGATTCATCGCTCTTTCATACGAAAGAGCAGTTTGCCGCCTATATCAAATCACACGCATCGTTGGCCGGCGGGGGGTACGAGCGAGGATGTGCCATCTATCGATTCAGCACTGATCCTGTGACTTCAGGGGAGCCTCATCATTGAACCAGCAACGAATCCTCTCGATTGACGCAACACGCGGCATGGCGATGTTCTTTGCCCTGCTCGCGCACTTCGCGGAAGCCTACGTCGATCCGGTTGAGCATTTCGCACTTCAAAACTGGATCTATCGGGTCGCCAAGATCGCCTCGCCGACCTTCTTCCTCATCAGCGGTATCGTGCTCGGCTATCTCCATGTGACACAGTCGAAAGAGGAATTCCCAGCGACGCGCGCGATTCTGCTCGGACGGGCACTCTTCCTGCTCACGGTGGGCCGCATCCTGATTTACCTGGCACACGTTCCCCTTGCCGGCGGTTGGATTCCCGCATTTGGCCGTAGTTTCATCACAGATGCCATCGCCGTGAGCATCATTATCGGAACGCTGGGGATTCGTCGCATCCGCGTTGCATATCGTCCATGGCTCGCGTTGGGATGCTACGTGGCGGCTTGGATCATGGTCGAGGTATGGACCCCTGAGGGATTGATCACGGATTTCCTCAAGAAGTTTCTGGCGGGCTCGCCCGAAGGGTACGAAAGCGCGATCCGGGTTGACTTCCCGCTGCTTCAATGGCTCGGTGTATACATCATGGGGACGGTTTTGGGGGAACGGATCGCCGGATTCTATGTGCGGGGGGATGAACAAGGAGCGGCGCGGGTCGTCCTCCGCGTGGCGGTGATTTCCTTCTTCACGTCGATCGCTGTCTTGGCACTCCAACGAATCCTGCCCTTGATCATTCCCGGCGCCGTCGGAACAGTGCTCTACCGGCATATCTATTTATCAAAGCTCCCCCCCACGATCCCATATTTTCTATTCTATGGATCGATCGGCTTGGCAATACTCTTTCTGTTCCTTCGATACAGCGAGACCCCGATCATGCGCGGATTCGCCCGACATGCAAGCATTCTGGGTCAGACCTCGCTTTTTGCATTCATTTTTCAGTATTTCATCTATTTCACCGTCTTTGTGTGGATGGATCTCCCCTATAGTCCGGTTTGGCTCATCACCTTTTTGGTTTCGGCTGCGATCGTGTATGCGGCCTCGCATTGGTGGTTCTCACGGGGGCTCAATGTGTATCTCGCGATTCCCTACCGCCGGATCTTCGTCGCGCTTGGTATCCGAAAGGGATCGGCGCTCTCGCAGCTATGAACGCCTCTGCCATCACCACCACGATCCTCATTCCTTGCTTCAATGAAGCGCCCGCAATTCCCTCGCTCTGCGAACGGCTTCGTGCGGTGGTGCCGGAACTCGCCCGCGAGGGGGCTGTCGAGGTATTGTTCGTGGATGACGGTTCGACCGACGGAACTGCTGACGTCATCAACACACATGCCCGCGGATTCTCGTATCGCGTCATTGCCCATCCGGTGAATCGCGGGATGGGGGCGGCTTTGAGGAGCGGGGCTGTGGCGGCAGGGGAGGAAATTGTAACGATCGACAGCGACTGCTCGTATGATCCTGCAGAAATTCCCGGTTTGTTGCGCCTGCTTCGTTCAGGCTACGACGTAGTGACGGGAAGTCCATATCACCCGCAAGGGACCGTTGTCGCTGGAGTCGGATGGCGATTGGCGCTCAGCAAATTGCTGTCTCGCTTCTACTGGATTGTACTCCCCGGGAAGCTGTATACATACACAAGTTGTTTCCGTGCCTATCGCACATCTGTGTTGAAACAACTCGACGCTCCCGCGGATGGATTTCTGTCGGTCACGCAATTGATCGCGTCTGCCCTGCTCCTGGGAATGCGCGTCGGGGAATTGCCGACCACGCTTCGGCCGCGCCAACACGGACAAAGCAAGATGAAGATCCTCTCCGTTTCGTTCTCTCACCTGCGGTACTTTTTCTGTATCTTTCGGATGCGCATCCGGCAAACCGTGCGTCCGATGTGAATACGTTGCCGGCGCGCACCAACTCCTCTGAAAGCCCTTCGATGAATTCCGAAATCAAGAAACTCACACTTCCCAGCGACGGCGATCGGAGCGGCCGAGATCTCGGCGCTGAAGAACTCGAATTGGTCCGCCAGGTCCTCGAAAACGGCTGCCTGTTCAGTCCCAAAGGGACGTTCGTCAAGCGATTGGAGAAGGACTTCGCTGCTCGGTATGGCGTTGCTTCCGCCACCGCGGTCTCGAGCGGATCAGCGGCGGTCCATGCGGCGATCGCGGCTATCGATCCGGATCCCGGCGATGAGATCATCACCACGCCCATCACCGACATGGGAGCGCTCACGGCCCTCCTGTATCAAGGAGCGGTCCCGGTCTTCTGCGACGTCGATGCGGACAGCTATAACGTCACGGCGGAAACGATCCGACCGCGCATCACGAAGCGGACGAAAGCGGTCATTGTCACTCACCTGTTCGGCGTGCCATGTGACATGGATCCGATCGTTGCGTTGTGCCGGGAGCACGGGATTCCGATCATCGAAGACGCGGCGCAGGCGTTCGACGCGACATACAAAGGGAAGCCCGTCGGGACGATCGGAGCGATCGGGTGCTTCAGTTTTCAGCAAGGAAAGCACATGACGACGGGAGAAGGAGGAATGGTGATCTCGAACGACCCCGGCTATGCACGACGCATGTTCCTCTTTGTCAACAAAGCCTGGGGATACGGGGACCAGAATCCTGACCACTATTTCATGGCGCCGAATTACCGCATCAACGAGATCACTGGTGCGGTGGGCTTGGCACAGTTCAACAAGCTCACGGGAGTTGTTAAGAGGCGCCGCGCGTCGGCGGAGCGATTCACCAAACGGATCGCGGATATTCCGGGCGTGAAACCGCAATCCCGGCCTGTGGGTTCTGATCCTGTGTTCTGGAAATACTGCGTCAACATTGATGAATCGAAGACGGCCGTCGGATTGACGGAGATCGCGAAGCGGATGAAGGAGTGGGGGATCTTCGCCATGCCGCGTTACATCGGAAAGCCGGCGTTCCAATGTCAGATCTTTCGCGATCGGGTCACGATGGGGAAGAGCAGTTGGCCCTTCACCGATCCCAGCCGGACCGGTCTGCCGCCCCTGGATTACGATGCAGAGAACTTTCCCGGCTCACTCAAGGCGCTTTCGCATGTGCTCGTGATCCCGTGGAATGAATTCTACACCGATGAACATGTCGACTACATTGCCGACCGGCTTCGCGAAGCGGTCCAGTAGCGGAGAACAACGATGGAGAACAACGAACAACGACTCCGGTTCGGACTGATCGGCTGCGGACGCATCAGCCAGGTCCACCTCGAATGTCTCGCGAAAGAACCGTCTGCGCAGCTTGTCGCGGTCGCGGACATCGACAGAGCCGCCGCGGATCGCGCGGCTTCAGCATTCAGCGCCTCCGCGTACAGCGATCCCCGGAAGATGATCGAGGAATGCGCGCTTGACGCGGTCGTGCTGTGCACTCCTCCGAACACGCACAAGCCTCTTGCAGAACTCTCCCTCGGCCGCGGCTTGCACGTCTTGTGTGAGAAACCGCTCGCCCTCTCCGTGGAGGATGCGTCGGCGATGGTCGGGGCAGCGCGAAACGCCGGACGTGTTCTCATGATGGCTTCGAAGTTTCGCTACGTGCAGGACATCGTTCGCGCGAAGAACATCATGGATTCAGGAACGCTCGGAGAGATCGTCCTCTTCGAGAACGAGTTCTGTTCTCGCGTGGATATGACGCATCGCTGGAATGCCCATTCAGATGTGAGCGGCGGCGGCGTGCTAATCGACAATGGAAGCCACAGCGTCGACATCGTCCGGTTCCTGCTGGGACCGATCGAAACCTTGCAGGCGATCTACGGGAAGCAGTGGCAGAAACTGGAGGTCGAAGACACGTGCCGCGTGTTCGTGCGGAGTGCGGGGGGTGCGATGGCTTCCATCGACCTTTCGTGGTCGATCCACAAAGAGAGCCCCTTTTTTATCCATGTGTATGGAACGGCGGGGACGCTCGAGATCGGATGGAAGACGAGCCGCTACCGCGAGCGTGAGAAACCGGATTGGCTCACGTTCGGGAACGGCTACGACAAGTATCAGGCAATGGGAGCGCAATTGCGGAACTTTATCGAGACGATCGGGGGACGCGCGACGCCGGTCATCAATCATACCGACGCCATCGAATCGGTCCGTGTGGTTCAGGCGGCGTATCGAAGCGCGAATCAGAACCGGTGGGAGAAGGTGTCCTCATGAGCGACGAGCGCTTTCCGAACTGCCGCATTCACCCGACCGCATTGATCGAACAGGCCGTCGTTCTCGGCGACCGTACATCCGTGTGGGACAGCGTGCACATCCGTCACGGGGCGCACATCGGAACCGACTGTATCATCGGCGAAAAGACCTACATCGCCTATGAGGTGAGCATCGGGAACTTCTGCAAACTCAATGCGAACGTGTATGTATGCGCGGGAGTGACGGTCGAGGATTTTGTGATGCTCTCTGCGCACGTCGTGTTTACGAATGATCGTTTCCCCCGATCGTTCGATAAGACACTCGACGGGCTGGCAACAAGCGATCCGACGGAAGAGACGTTGTTGACTCATGTCGGTCGTGGTGTTACGATCGGCGCAAATGCGACCATCGGCCCCGGATTGAATATCGGCGCATTCGCGATGGTGGGAATGGGAAGCGTGGTCACGCACGACATCCCCGCTCATGGGCTCGTGATCGGGTCGCCAGCCCGTGTCGCCGGCTACGTGTGTGCGTGTGGACCGGTGCTTGTGAAACGAACGCAATGGGAATCTGATGGCGAAACGATGCGGTATCCCTGCCCGCGTTGTGGCCGCGTCTACGTGAAGACGAATGCAGGTGTGAAGGAAACACAAGGCCCTCGAGTGCACGCAGAGGGAAAATAGCGCTCAAACGCCGGGCATGACATCTTCAGCGAACAACGAAGCCCCCTTTCGAATCGTCGGCGGTGGAATGTCGGGGTTGACCCTCGCCTTGCGGCTCGCACAACGGGGACTTCCAGTTGTTGTGCATGAGCGTGACCCGTACCTCGGGGGTTTAACGAGCGAATCGACTCTCGCAGATATCCCGGTCGAACGGTTCTATCACTGCGTTCTTCCGACGGACTCCCGACTTCTCTCGTTGTTTGACGAGATAGGCGTCAGCGAGGCGATCGGCTGGAACCGTACGCGCACGGGATTCTTCACCGGTCATGCGCTCCTGGAAATGACCACGACCGCGGACTTCCTGCGCTTCCCCGCGCTGAATCCGTTCGATCGATTGCGGCTTGCCTGGACCATCTCATACTGCGCGGTGAACCGAAGTTGGCAGCGTTTGGACAACGAACCGATCGGCCCGTTTCTCCGACGACATGGCGGCACACGGCTCTTTCGGTCGATTTGGGAACCGCTGCTCATCGCGAAACTTGGGCCCGAGTACGATCGGTTTGCAGCAAGCTTCATCTGGGCTACGGTCTATCGGATGCTGCAGGCACGAAAGGCCAAAGGACGCTCGGAGCGACTGGGATTCGTGAAAGGCCGATACGGGAAAGTATTTCGTGCGCTTCGTGAAGCCCTCGAAGCGAAAGGGGGACGGATCGAGACAGGAGCGGCTGTCACGGGGCTCGGACAGGATGCCAATGGCTGCTGGAGGCTCCGACATGGAACGAACGATGCAGCGTCGAGAGGGATCGCTCTCTGTGTCCCGGCACCTGTTGCCGCTCACTGGATCCAGTCCCATCTCCCCGATCAAGCTCGATATTTGCATCGTGCTGAATACCTCGGCGTGGTCTGTGATGTGCTTCTTCTGAAGCGGTCTCTTACGCCGTACTACGTTTTGAACCTGACCGATCGCACGTTGCCGTTTACCGGTGTCATCGAAATGAGCAATCTCACTGGTACGGGAGAATTCGACGGCCACCATCTCGTTTACCTTCCGCGTTATGTAGCGCAGACATCGGCACTCTGGGACCGTTCTGACGAAGCCATCCATTCCGAAAGCATGAATCATCTTCCGCGCATCGTCCCTGATTTCCGAGAAACGGATATCGCCGCATGGTCGATTCAACGGGCACGATTTGTCCAACCGGTGCATCCGGTTGGATGGGGGAAGAATCTTCCCCCGACGATCCTCGCCCCCGGACTCGCCTATGTGTCCACGGCGCAGATTCATCCATGGCCTGTGTTCAATGACGAAGCCGTCGGGAACGTTGACCTTCGCCTGTCAGATGTGCTATCGGCATTTGGCGTTCCCGCCTAAGCGATACCGCGTAGGAACCGTTGGCAACATTTTTCGTGCTGCCTCTTGACAACCGCCTCACAATTCTTATATTGAAAGAACAGACTTTACCTGAGAACAGTGAATCGCAGCTTCCATACGGCAATCGCAATCCCGGTCAACGCCACCCTCGGCGATGTCCACCCGTTTGCCGCTGCATTCCTGTTCAACCTTAGCCTCCTCCTTATTATTAACCTCCTGGTTCTCGGGCTGCTGCGACTTGCCTAAGAGATGCCAGAGGTTAACCCCGCACATACCACAGTAACAAGCCCCAACGAAGCACGGTAACGCAGGTTCTCCTCTGGCGAACAGGAATGTCTTTGCCAAAGGTGAACGATGCG
>JBFYQI010000138.1:0-4954 GCA_041302875.1 Ignavibacteria bacterium | reverse complement strand
GCTGGCTCCGCATCTCGCTCCCGATGCCATCGTGTTGTTTGATGATATCGCATGGTCAACGGGAATGCGGAACGCGTGGTCGATCATTCGACGGCAGCAGCGCTTCAAAGCGACAGTCGGTTTGTTCGAGATCGGCCTGTGCGTGCTCGAACGGAACGCTGACGCCGAGCCACATCCTCCTGGCGCCAGATCATCGCTGTGAAACTCGAAGCCCGGATCGCCTGGAGTTGGTCATTCATGCATCCCATTCCTCGAAAAACACTCCCGGCTTCTTAACCTGCCGGGAGTCTGTTGCATTCCCGACCACTTGACTTCTGCCAACCGAATTACAATATTCTGCAGCGAGAATCCACGCCGCAGTTCCTTTCCTTATTCCCACGGAGGCTCCAATGAAGACCCGTCTTCTGTTACTCCTCTCGATCCTTCTCACGCTCTCACTTGGTTCATGCACGCAAGCGCCGTCTCGAGACGGGGTGTTCATCCATCTGTCGCATGGCGCCGACAACCCGCACCGCGCATTGATGGCTCTGACAATGGCGACACGCATGTCGAATGACAAAGACGTTCTCGTCTATCTCGACATCGAGGCTGTCCATCTTGTACTGAAAGATGCGACACCAGTCGAGCACGCGGAATTTGAGTCGTCGGACGCACTGCTGAAGAAGCTCTTGGATTCGAAGGCCACGATCATGGCCTGTCCCACCTGCTTGAAGGTTGCCGGAAAAGGACCGGGAGATCTCGCCCCGGGATTCCAGGTTGCGAACAAGGAAGTGTTCTTCTCGTTCACGAAGGGGCGAATCCTGAGCCTGGACTACTAAGAACTGGAAGCACCTTTTGGCACGCTCCGGGAGACTTAGACTTCCGGAGTGTTGCCATTCCTGCATCCCATTCCTCGAAAAAACACTCCCGGCATCTTAACCTGCCGGGAGTCTGTTGCCCACCTGCCCATTTGTCCGGCTCTCTAGCCGTCCCAACGTTTGCTTTGCCGTTGGGTCCATATTTCGCGCTGTTTCCCAGGATTCCGGGGTATCGCAAACAGCACATTCATCTGATGTAAGGCCCCCCTCGACAGCCGCATATTTGACCGCACCGTGGTTCAGCACCCACTTCTGCGGGAGGACGTATGCGGCTTCGCTTCTCTGTTTCCACAATACGCATGGCTTCGGCCATTCTTCTCCTTTGCACCTCTGCGACTTCGTCAACCATTCGTAAGCCAGCCGCGCATCAGCGAGCAACTTCCGTCCAATTGGGGAATGCCGGCGACGCCTCTGTCGCGTGTTCCGACGCATGGGCATGGCTGAAGAAGCGATGGCCGCTGGCGAGTCTGCCGCCGGTGATCGCCATCAATCCGACCGGTGCAAAGGATGAACACGGAAACCCGCTCACCTTCGACCAGATATACGATGTGCTGCAGCGGGCTTTTCATCATTGGACCGAAGTCGAACATGCGTACCTTCCGGTTGTGTTTTTGGCCGATCCGGTCTGTGCCTCTGATGGTATCGATGGACAATGTGTGATCTCCTGGCGCCCGCTCGACAACCTGCATCAGGTCGCGGCAACGCGCGAGATCGCTTATGGGGGATGGATCGTCGAGGTGGACATCGTCTTCAATAGCGAACTTGCCTGGAGCACGTGCGGAGCGCCGGGAGCCTTCGATCTTGAAAACGTGGCGACGCACGAGGCGGGGCATTTCTGGGGACTCGCGGACCTGTACGCCGATGAGCATTCTGCACTGACGATGTATGGCTACGACGACGTGGGGCTGACAAACAAGCGGTCGCTTGAACATGGAGACATCGAAGGAGCCATGCACATGAATCCTTGGCTTGTCGGAACGGTGCACGGCGAGTTCAAGTTTCCGCATGAGCGGGAGGTCGGATTGCCAGGACCCGAGCCTTTACTCGAGCGAGTCGAACTCTTGCCCGGTTCGCGTCTCACGTTGGCTCAGAATGCGTCGCCTGTCGTTGTGGGAAGGTTCGTGGTCCAGGAGCGCGCGGAGCTGGTCCTTCGAAACTGTTCGCCGCTCTTCCGGTACGGTGCCGGACTCGTTGTGCGGGGATTACTCAACGCTCGCGGAATATGCTTCTTCTCCGACTCATCCTGGAGCGGGATCACGGTGATCGGTCACGGCGCGGACTCGACGTTGCTCGATCGCTTGTGTCAGGTGAGCGGCGTCGCGGCGGAATATGGTGCAGCGATCCGGATTATCCATTCCTCACCCACGATTCGAGAGGCTCGCGTCTGCTACAATGATGGCTCAGCGATCTCGATCACGGATCGAAGTGCTCCTGTGATCCAACGCTGTGTGATCGCTCACAACCGAATCCATGGTCTGTTGTTTTCCAACAGCGGCGGATTCATTCATCAGAACGAGATCAGCCACAACGGAGAGGCAGGGATCATCTGTGTGGATCACGGCTCGCCGGTGCTCGGGATGCCCGGGGAGACGCTGGGTCGGAACAACATCATCCACGACAATGGGGTCGGCATTGATGCCTCGTTCCACTCGCATCCGCTTCTGGGCATAAGCTCGGATCCATCGGTTCAGGGGAATTCTGTCTTTGCGAATGCAAGGTCGAATCTGCGAACGCGGACGGGCTCCTCTGTCCTCGCAGAACGGGTTTGGTGGGGGAGCACAGATCCGACGCAGTTCGGGATCGATGCGGAGGTACGGAGTCCCGTCAGCTCTTCAGCTCCCCTGTCGAATGCAGATGAAGGCCGCGTGAACCAGAACGGTTCGTTTAGTTCAGACCCATGTGTCGTCCTTCAGGCTGCGCGGCTGAGACATTCCGGGGATCTCCAAGTTGCATGTGATCTGCTGATCTCGACAATGCGTGGCGAATGCTCCGACGAGGACATCGCGCCGCTGCTGTCTCAGCTCGTCGAATGCGTGCGTTCAACGGGCGCACCGAATGTCGTGGAGTTCTGCCGGGACATTCAGCGTGGTCCATATTTCCTGATCCCGGATGTGCAGCACGAGATCATGGTCCTGTTGCTCGAAGAAGAGGAACAGGAAGATGCCGCCTGTCTGATCTGCGGACTCGGTGAGGAATGCTCTGATATGAGTATTCGGCGCTCAGCACTAGCGCTCGCGTTCTCTGAATCGGTCTTCCGTCTGCATGATCGGGTTCGAGCGATGGATGCGCTGGAGCGGCTCGAGCGGATCGATCAAGGAGATATTCATTCCATCCTCGCCCGGCTCGTGTTCGAAATCCTTGGCGAAGAATGCACATCTTCCGTCGGATCATCCCCGTATGCCGCTGCGATCCCCGATCCGTCAGTTCCAGAACTTCTGCCGAATTATCCTAACCCGTTCAATCCAGCGACGGTCATTCGCTATCGGGTGCCTGCCACAAGCGCCGGGGAGGGATTAGCGTCCAGCAGGGTCGATCTGCGGGTGTATGACATTGTTGGACGCGAAGTAGCAGTGTTGTACACCGGGGAGTCCGGGCCGGGGTTGCATTCCCTCACATGGGATGTGCGACTCCATTCGCCGAATGTCGGGGGCCTTTCGAGCGGCGTGTATATCGTTCGCCTCCGCGCCGGCGAGCATTGGACGGCAAGGAGAGTTGTCTACACAAAATGACGAGAATCATTGAGGAAAGGAGCCCTTCTTTGACTTTCGTGTCGAGGAATGCTATCATCGCACTGGTCGTGCCGAGCTGTTCCTTCCTTCTTTGCGGTTCCGGGGTGTCAGCGCACGACACAACATCACCATTCCCACGCTTCATCGTATCGGTTCTGACCACGATCAGGAGTCAGTATACCGTATGTGTTGCGTTCCTCGGGATCCTCTCCTTCCAATGTCGAGTGCAATCGCAATCGTTCTCGTGTGGTGCGCTCTGTTCCTCTCGCCAATCGTTGCTCAGACCCGCGAGTATCGATTTCAGAATCTCTCATCCGCTCAAGGCCTTCCGAGCGCTCTCAGTCGGTGCATCGTCCAGGACAGCGCCGGATTCATCTGGTTGGGGACGGCAGCGGGATTAGCCCGCTATGATGGTGCAGGTTTTCAGGTGCACGCTTCCGATCCGAAAGACTCCACATCGCTCCCTTGCGATATCATCACCGCGTTGGCTGTTGGCGATCGCACAACTCTCTGGGTAGGATGCGTCGATGGACAATTGAGCGCATTCAACATCGTGAAACGATCGTTCCGACGGGTGAACGTATCGACAGAAGGGAGACATCGAATCAATACGCTGTGTGCGGACCGCAGGGGGAGTCTCTGGGTGGGCACAGGAGGGGACGGGGTGCTGCAACTGGATTCGATCGGGCGGACCATTCGGCATCTCACGGATTCTTCTGGTGACGGGAAATCCATTCGTTGGAATATCATCGACGCGATTGCGGAAGGGAAGGATGGGACGATCTACGTCGGAACTCCGGTGGGGCTGCGAGCCGTCACGGACACAGGAGCCGTCAATCTATTCGAAGGCGATACGATTCAAGCGATCTGTGTGGCCGGGGAGAACGAACTCTGGCTGAGCGTGAACGGGGGGCTCGGTTTGTTTGATCTTCGGTCGAAGCGTGTGGTACGGCGCATCCCGATTGTTGAACGGGTTTCTGTGATTCGAACACTCGAAGAATCGACGGTATGGACGGGAACCTTCCTGGGGGGAATCCGGGTCATCGATACGCAAAGCGGCCGGGTCGCGGAGATCAAGCCGCGATCCGATCAACCGCAAGGACTTCTGGGGCATTCCGTCCTGGACATCTTTCATGATCGTGCAGGCATCCTTTGGTTTGCGACAGACCGAGGGGTGAGCCGTTTAACGGATCGTGCACGACGATTCGCGTTCTATCGCCGATCCAGCGCACCGACAGGAGCCTTCGTTTCAGCGATCGGAGAGGAGAACGATGGGACGATCTGGATTGGCGGGAGAGGAATCCGACGGTTTGCGCCCGGGCTGGGTGTGCGCGCGGAGAGCGGGATGGATGCGTGGCTGAGAGATTC
>JBFYQI010000429.1:0-4177 GCA_041302875.1 Ignavibacteria bacterium | reverse complement strand
TTCTTCCCGCGATATCGGATCTCAAGCACTTCCTTCTTGAACCGCTTGCCTTTGCAGGATTCGCAGGTCAAGTACAGATCGGCGAGGAACTGCATTTCGATCTGCTGAACGCCGTCCCCTTCACATGTTTCACACCGTCCCCCGGGGACATTGAAGGAAAAATGTCCGGGTCCGAATCCCCGCGTGCGAGCGGCCGCAGTGGACGCCAACAGGTCGCGTATACCGTCGAACGCCTTGATGTACGTGACGGCATTCGAACGTGGTGACCGCCCGATCGGCGACTGGTCGACGAGCTCGACACGGTCGACATACGCGCTCCCCTCGATCGATCGACATTTCCCGGCTTTCCCTTCGAATCCCCCCTTCTTTTTTTTGATCCCGGCGTACAGCACTTCGTGTACAAGCGTGCTTTTCCCCGAACCGCTGACTCCGGTGATGCAGACGAACATGTTCAACGGGATCCGAACGTCGACATTCCGGAGGTTGTGCTCGACCGCCCCGCGGATCATGACCGATCGTTCGGAATCCTGCCGTCGGGATCGAGGAACGGGAATACGCATCGACCGGTTCAAGTACTGAGCGGTCAACGAGGTCGGGTGCTTGAGCAACTGGGAAACCGGGCCGTTAAACACAACCTCGCCTCCCTGTTCTCCCGCCCGCGGTCCGATGTCGACCACCACGTCCGCATCGCGCATCATCTCCTCGTCGTGTTCCACGACGAGTACCGTGTTGCCGACGTCGCGAAGCGATTTCAGGACCTTGATGAGCCTTCCGTTATCCCGCGGATGCAAGCCGATGGTCGGTTCGTCCAGCACGTAGAGCGATCCCATGAGCGAGGACCCGAGCGAGGTCGCCAGGTTGATGCGTTGTGATTCCCCCCCCGAAAGAGTCATCGTCATTCGGTCGAGCGTCAGATAGCCAACGCCGATCTCATCGAGCACCCGCAAGCGTTTGCGGAGCTCAGAGAGGATCTGCTTGGCCACCTCGACCTCAAACGGCGTCAGCGTCAGACCTTCCACGAAGCGACGGGCGGCGCCCACTGGCATCCGAACGACATCGTGGATCGTCTTCCCTTCCACCTTGATGTTGAGCGCTTCCGGACGGAGCCTCGAGCCGCCGCACTCTTCGCAGGTCGTGTAGCCGCGGAAACGACTGAGGAAAACGCGGTAATGGATCTTGTACGATTTCCGTTCGATGAATTTGAAGAACTTGACGAGTCCGTCAAAACCCGGAGCACCGTTCATGATGAAGGCGACATGGGCGGGACTAAGTTCGCTGAACGGGATATCAACGGGGACTCCGGCGGTCCGTGCGGCGCGCAGCAGGTCGGTCAAGTTCTCGCGCCAGCGCGGAAAGGTCCACGGAACGACTGCTCCTTGCCGAAGCGTTTTCGACGGGTCGGGGACGACCAAGTCCATGTCGATGCCGATGGAACGGCCGAACCCCTGGCATGTGGGACAGGCGCCGACAGGATTGTTGAACGAAAAGAGGCGCGGTTCCGGATCCTCATAGCGAATCCGGTCCGTCGCGCATTCAAAGTGCTGGGAGAAGCGCAACGTGTGCCCCCCCTCGAGCGCATGCACGAGCGCATATCCGCCCCCTTCGGCAAAGGCCGTCTCGATGGAATCCGCGATGCGCGTTGCCGATTCAGCATCCTCCCGTTTGACCACAACCCGGTCGACGAGAACCGTGATATCCTTCTTCGACTTCCCCTTGTGCTCCTGTTCGTTCAGATCGACCAACTCGTTCCGAACGGAGATGCGGAAGAATCCGCGCTGTTTGAGCACCTGGAGTTCTTCTTTCAGTGTGCGTCCCGGATGATCGTGCAGGGGGAACAGAACGTAGAGTTTGCTCCCCTCCGGTTCCTGCATGATCCGGTCGACGACCGTACTCACGGTGTCCCGCTTCACCTCGTCGCCGCATTCGCGGCAATAGGTCCGTCCGATTCGCCCGTATAAAAGACGGAGATAGTCGTAGATCTCCGTAGCCGTACCGACCGTCGAGCGCGGATTGCGCGTCGTGGTCTTCTGTTCGATGGCGATGGCTGGACTGATCCCCTCGATGTGGTCGACGTCCGGCTTCTCCATCCGTTCGAGGAACTGCCGCGCGTATGAGGAGAGACTCTCGACATACCGCCGCTGTCCTTCCGCGTAAATGGTGTCGAAGGCAAGGCTGGACTTCCCCGAGCCGCTCACGCCGGTCACGACGATGAGCTTGTTCCGTGGAAGCGTGAAGGAGATATTCTTGAGGTTATGGACACGCGCGCCGCGGACGATGATCTCCGTGAGGCGAGACGTCGCAGCGGGAGATGCGGACGGATGTTGCGATGCGGACGACGGGCGTTTTGCCACAGGGTTTGTGTGTTGAGACCGAGTTGAAGTTACGAAAACGGCGAACGTCCCGCCAGGAGCGGCAGGACGTTCGATCGGACATCATGAAATGACAGCGGACGCCTATTCTTCCTCTTCCTTCTTCTTGTCGCCCGCCTCGATCACCTTTTCCGCTTGTTCACGCGGCATCTCGTCGTAATGCGAGAACTTCGTCCTGAACACACCGCGGCCTTGCGTCATCGAGCGGAGAACAGTGGAATACTTGTGGATCTCGCCCATCGGGACGGTTGCCTTGATGCGCTGGAACCGACCGTCGGCTTCCATGCCGAGGATCTTGCCGCGACGGCCGGAGAGATCCCCCATGACATCGCCCATGTATTCCTCCGGAACGACGACCTCGATCTCGTAGATGGGTTCGAGCAGCACGGGCTTGGCTTCCATGAATCCCTTCTTGAAGGCCATGCGACCCGCCATCTTGAACGAGTGTTCGTCCGAGTCGACGGAGTGATACGTGCCGTCGAAGATGGTGACGCGGACGTCGACAACCTCATAGCCCGCGAGCACTCCGCGATGCATCGATTCGATGACCCCTTTTTCGACCGCAGGAACGAACCGCCCCGGAACAACGCCGCCAACCAGCGCATCGACGAATTCAAACCCGGCGCCTCGCGGTCGCGGCTCGATCTTCAGATGGACGTGACCGTACTGCCCGCGGCCGCCGGTCTGTTTCTTGTGCTTGTATTCCGCATCGGCGACAACTGCCTTGATCGCTTCCTTGTACGGGATCTTCGGTTCGGTGAGCTCGACATCAACTCCGTACTTCTGTTTGAGACGCTTCGTGACAATGAGCAGATGGAGTTCCCCCTGTCCCGATATGACCGTCTGGCTCAATTGGCCGTCGACGGTGACGACGAATGTGGGATCCTCTTCGTGCAACGAATGGAGGCCCGTCGCCATCTTGTCCTCGTCCCCTTTGGCCTTGGAATGAATGGCCATGCGGATGACCGGATCCGGGAATGTGATGGGGGGATACGAGACGGGGAAGGCTTTGCTCGAGAGCGTGTTGTTCGTGTGCGTGTCCTTCAGCTTCACGACGGCTCCGAGGTCGCCCGCCACGAGTTTGCTGACATCCTGCCGTTCCTTCCCATTCATGATGAAAAGCTGGCCGAGCCGTTCGCTCTTTCCGTTCGCCTCATTGATCATATCCATCCCGGGGCTGACGGTGCCGGAGTAGACCCGGAAATACGAAAGTTCGCCCACATGTTCCTCGGAGACCGTGCGGAAGACGAACAACGAAGGGTCCTTGGATGGATCGGGAAGGACCTCAACATCCTTTTTCTCATTGAGGTTCGTTGCCTTCTGCGCCCCGCGCTCTTTCGGCGACGGACCGTACTTGGCGATGAACTCCACGGTGGGAAGCACGCCGACGCCGGTATCAGCCGCACTGCAGAACAGCGGAAAGATCTTCCGGCCAAGAAGCGCTGTCTTCAACCCTGTTTCGAGATCGACCTCGTTGAGCGTCCCGTCCTCGAAGAACTTGTTCATGAGGGCTTCATCGGTTTCAGCGATCTTCTCGATCAATTCCTCATGCAGATGATCCGCCTTCGCCTTCAGGTCGGCCGGGATGTCGCTTTCTGTGACCTTCCCGCTGCCGTCTTTCACGAACGTCAATTTCTTCATGCGCATCACATCGACAATCGCATCGAATGCGAGCCCCTGGTTGACGGGAAACTGCACGACGGTGACGTCGTGTCCGAACCGCTCCTTCGCCGTGGCAAGGGCATGTTCGAAGTCGGCGTTCTCGTTGTCCAGTTTGTTCACCGTGAAGAGCACGGAGCAATTCTGGT
>JBFYQI010000423.1:0-6599 GCA_041302875.1 Ignavibacteria bacterium | reverse complement strand
GAAGAATAAGAAGCGATGGTGTCGCGGGGGATGGGCATGGCGGGAAGGCTCCGGTGTTAGTGGCTGTAGATAGCAGGAGGAAAGATAACCACAGATTACACAGATTGCACAGAGAATAACGCCCCAAAGGGACTCCTTCGGAGCGGGACGAAGACGCAAAAGGCGCAGAGATCGCAAAGGAAGAATTTATGGCCTACAATACCAATACTCTCTTTCCCGCGGTCGCCTGCCTTCCCCGCACTACAAGATTCTCAGAAGCGGGTCCGGCAGGCAGGTCGCGTTCTTGGCGACTTTGCGTCATGCCTGTAACTATGCCTCTTCAATATCCGATCGTCCTTCGCTCCCCTGCCGGCTGGGGGCCGATGAGATCCCCTTGACATTGCCTTATCCCCCTTGTAGCTTGCACTCGTCCTTTCCAGTCGCTCCCAGGGCGTGCGGCACGCGTGGTCTTGTGAATCCTGGACTCTCCGCTCCTTCACATCCATTCGCATGGAGTTCCCTATGATCTCCTCGCGTTCGCTCCTGACCTGCGCGCTTGCCGCGATCCTGCTCTCGCTTCCCGTGTTAGCCCAATGGAAACAGTTGAACGGTCCCCACGGCGGTAGCATCCGCGCGTTCAGCTCCGTCCCCAACGG
Source organism: Ignavibacteria bacterium (assembly GCA_041302875.1). Lineage (GTDB taxonomy): Bacteria > Bacteroidota > Ignavibacteria > UBA10030 > UBA10030 > JAKAJH01. The sequence goes on along the minus strand of JBFYQI010000423.1, from coordinate 5,964 downwards.
TTCGGGGGGCACAACGCTGATCGCCGCGACCGAGCAGGCGTACATGTTCGCCTCGACTGACTATGGTGCGACCTGGATGCCCCTCAACGTCGGCTACCGCGTGATGGCAATCTTCGCCGACTCCACCGCCCTCGGCGGCGTCCAGGTCTTCGCGAGCGGCCCCACCAACTCGCTGACATCCACAGACCGGGGCGTGACCTGGACCGAAGACTACTCGGGGATCAATCCGGGCTCGTTGCCCGTGACCTGCTTTGCCAGCATCCACAACGGCTCGGGCGGCGCAACAGTGTTCGCCTCGACATACTACGGAGGGATCTTCGCGACATCCTCCTCCGGGCTGCCACACACGTGGTCAAAGTCCAACACCGGCCTCCCAACTTCTACCGTGTTCGGGCTGGCCGTCGACTACACCGCCGGCGCCGCGAAACTTTTCGCCGCAACCGACAGCGGACTCTTTGTCTCTGCCGATACCGGCAGGACCTTCGCCCCTGCCGGAACCGGAGCTCCAAAGGCCGCTTATACCTTCGTGTCTGCGGTGCCCAATGGCTCCGGCGGCACGGACCTCTTCGCAGGGCGGATGAACAACAGTCTCTACCGCTCAACGAATGACGGGGCGTCGTGGACGGAGGTCAGCGACGCGTACGCCGTGCAAGGCATGACGATCGCCGGCTCCACGCTCTGGATCGCCACCGCCAACGGTGCGTCGTACTCCACCGACCATGGGGCAACCTGGACATCCAGCCTGATGAACACATACGGATACGCCATCCTGGCGGCGCCGAACGGCTCCGGAGGGACCAACATCTGGCTCGGCTCGTCATTCGGACCGTACGTGACCACGAACGGCGGCACGACGTGGGCACTCTCGAAACAGGGGATCACCGCGGCAAACACCACCGGCATCGTGACCGTGCCTGTCGGGCGGACCTCATCGGTGACCGTCGTTTCAGCGGGGTATGACGGCTTGTACCGTTCGACGGACGACGGCATTTCATGGAGCGACGTCACGCCTTTCCGCGCTCTATGGACCTGCGTCGCCACGATGCCGAGCGGCTCGGCGACACCGTACATCTTTGCCGGATCAACGATCGGTTACTATCAATCCGACGACTTCGGCGCGAGCTGGACGCTCATGAACACCGGCCTCAGCTCACACAACATCCAGAAGCTCAAGGTTCTTCCGAATGGCCGCGGAGGGACGAACCTGTACGCCTGTACGAACGGCGGGGGTCTCTTCCTGTCGACCGATGCGGGAACATCCTGGAACCCTCTGTCGAACGGACTGACAAACTCTTTCGTGTATGACGTCTTCGGCGAACCGGACGGCCTGGGCGGCATGTTGCTCTTTGCTGTGACGTACGGCAGCGGCGTATTCAAGTCGACGAACTCGGGGGCACAATGGACTGCGGTGAACAGCGGGATCTCCTACTCCTGGCTCAACACCGGCGTTCTGCTGGAAACCGCCTCCGGCCGGGTGATTCTCGCCAGTGGGAGCGGCTACCTCTACCGCTCAACGAATGACGGCCAAAGCTGGACCGACCTGACATCGGTCTTCGGGGGAATTCCTGTGAAAGCCTTCCTCGTCCGGAACACCGACATCTACGCAGCAACCTACAACGGCCTGGGCATTTCACGGGACGGCGGAGTGACGTGGACGACGTACAACTCCACGACCACCGGCTTCATGTTGTTCAGTTCCCTTGCCGCCGAAGATGTCGGAAAGAAGTATCTCTACCTCGGGAGCCTCAACTCAGGCATCTGGCGGAGGCCGCTCGCGGAGCTGCGGGCGCCGAACACGCCGTTCATCAGCTCCGTGCTCGATGTCCCCGCAGACCAGGGAGGTAAGGTGTCGGTCTCGTGGCTTTCCTCCGGACTCGATACGAACACCAGCACGCTCACGAAGTACCAGATCTGGCGTTCAACGCCGAACCGGAGTCCCTCCTTCATGGCATCGAAAGCCAGTGCGCCGCTTCAGCGGGCGCTCATGAACACGACGAACGCAGCCGGCGAGACGATCGCGTGGGAATGGATCACCGATGCTCCCGCGCACCGCTTCAGTGCGTATTCGTACACGTGTCCCACGCTGTACGATTCGGTGTCAGTGAACAGCGGGATGCATCTATTCCTCGTGTCGGCCGTGACGAGCAACGGGAATGTGTTCTACAACTCGGACCCGGACAGCGGCTATTCGGTGGACAACATCCCACCCTTCCCGCCGCAGAACATCAGCGCGGATATTGTTGGGAACGGGATCGCGCTCACGTGGAGCCCGAACGCGGATGCAGACCTTCAGCAGTACGTCGTCTACAGGAGCGGCAATCCGATCAGGGACGTTTCCGGGATGACTCCTTACGCAACTGCGACGGACACGGTCTTCACGGATGCCACTCCTCTGCCCGGCGTGGTGAACTACTACGTTCTCCGGGCGCAGGACATCCACGGCAATCTGAGCATCGCAAGCCTGCAGGTGTCGCTTGTCGCAACGGGAGTGGCCGAGGAGGGGACGTTGCCCACGGAGTTTGGATTGAGTCAGAACTATCCGAACCCGTTCAATCCAGAAACAAGTATCAGGTATCAGGTGGCACGTATCAGAGGTGAAGGCGATGGCGTCACCCCGAGCCTGTCGAGGGGTGGCCAGGGGTCCCGCCAGAAAGACGGCGGGCAGGCAGTGGTCAGTTTGCGAGTCTACGATCTGCTCGGCAGGGAGGTCGCAACGCTCGTGAATGAGCGGAGAGAGCCGGGGTACTACGAAGTGCGGTTCGATGGGAGTGGATTGACGAGCGGGATTTACTACTGCCGGATGACTGCCGGGACGTTTGTGCAGACGCGAAAGCTCGTGTTAATGCGGTAGAGGGAATGAGCACAGAGCCGATGAGCCGGTGAGCGAAGCCGAGGGGGAGCCGATGAGCCCCCCGAGCGAAGTCGAGGGGGAGCACAGAGCCGGGAGCAGGAGGCAGGAGTCAGAAGGCAGAAGTCAGGAAAGAAACTGCGTTTCAAAGACGAACACAGATGGCCACAGATAGCAACGGATGAGCACGGACAGGAACCTAAATTCTTCTTTGTGCTAATCCGCTGTCATCTGTGGTCCTCCGTGTTCCGCTTCTAACTCCAGTGCGTAGCAAGACCTGCTCTTGAGAAAGACGAACACAGATGGTCACGGATGGAGATTGTTGGACGGGCCTGCGCCCGCCTGCCGCATTGCATCAGCGACGGCGGGCAGGCCCCGTAACTGATCTCACGCGGCAGGCGGGCTTTAGCTTGTCCCAACTGCGCATATCCGTGTCCCGCTGCTGGCAACGCTGTTCACAGAATGACGCCAAGACGCAGAGTGAGCCACGGAGGCCCGTTTGAGGTCGCAAAATGCGATCTCAAAGTGCGAAATAATCCTCCCTCCGTGCCCATCCACCCTCATTCGTGTCATCCGTGTTCCGCTTCTTCCACCGAGGTTCAAAGATTTACACTCAGAGAACGCGGGAGAACAAGAAGAGAAAAGGACTCGAGGTGGGAAAGACGATTACAGATTTTCCAGATATTCATAGTCCTCTATGATGTGTCCTTTTTACAGGGACACATTGCAACGGTTCAATCCCTCTGAAAAGGACTGATCAGGATGGGAAAGCGTACCACAGATTGCAGGGGATGAATGAGAAGAAGCTGATTCTGCCGGGACAGAAGAATCAGAGGATGGATAGCGGAAGACCCAAGATGCCAAGAGACAAGAACCACACCAAGGATCAAGCAACACGTTCCATGCATCACGCCCCGAAGTGCTGCTGTATCCTCCGTCGGTCTTCGTTTTCCTTGTCACCCTTGTAGTAGATTTCCGTCAGAACAACCCTCGATTCTTCCGCGAAGTACGCATAGATGATCCGCAACCCCGTGTTGGAACCTTTCCCTTTCAGCGATTTGCACGCGAATCGCCGCGCCTTATAGAGGGCTGGTTCTTCGAATCCCAGCCGCTCTATCCGAACGATACCGATACTTTGCTGACGATGGACATGATAGCCAACGACAGCCGTCTTGACAAACGTTGTCAGGTCTTCTTCGAGAGTCCTGAATCGTTTGAGAAGCTGTTTCATGTCCCTGTCGAATTCCGGAAGCCGCTCGATCTTAGGGAACATCACTCTCGTCCCCCCGGACCGAATACGGTGCTACCCGATAGAATACCGATTCATAGTCGATGAGTTGTCCCTCCTCTGTCGTCATCCACGGGATATCTCCATGCGAATAGTCGCTAATTTGGGTCGCATTCAGATTCCCCAACCGATCCAGCACTTCATCGATCATGGAGAGCTCTCGAGCGTTGAGTTTGGACAGGTCCGCCGATCGACGCGGGAGGTACTTGGTCTGCGGATGTGTGTAGTACTCGCTCTTCACCCGTTCGATCTCTCCCCTTGCGATCATCGTGTCCACGATCTTCTTGAACGCCATCGGCGTGGGTCCATAGTGGTTCTTCTGATACACCGCTCCCATCAGTTGTTCTTCGTACTTCTCATAGTAATCGAAGTCGATGAAGTACAGGAGTTTATAGAGGACCGTCTCGCCGATGTTCGGACGTGACCCAACGCGTTCGAGGAGATAGAGCAGGACTTCCCTGAATTTCTCGACGTTCTTTTGCGGGACGCTGATCCGCAGTTCCGTTTTCCGTTTCAGTGATCCAGATGAATGTTCTTGCGCCAGGACCACGGCGGGTTCTGTCCGAAGATCGAGCAGGGCATCGGCGCTGATGCTGAAGATCTTTGAAAGCGTCTGCAGTTCTTCGGCCGTAACGGACCGCGACCCGTGTTCGATCTGAGATATTGCCGGACGCGGAACACCGAGTCGGTCCGCGAGTTGCTGTTGACTGAAGCGATGCCGTGTGCGAAGTTCTTTGATTCTCCGGCCGAGCGAAACAGTTGGTGTGGGCACAGGATCCTCTTCTTGTGTGCAGGATCAATGTACGAAATGTGTGATATTCTGTCAAGAGTATGTATGATATTCGTACATATCACATTGAGCCATTGCCATCGCACTCCGGATCGAAAGGCATGAATGAGAAGAAGCAGACTCTGCCGGGAGAGAAGAATCAGGGACAGATGGCGGAACGATCCAAGATGCCAAGAGCCAAGCTTGCCCCACGGAGCGCAGCGGAGTGGGGAACCAGACAAGATCCAAGCCTCAGGAGCAAAGGCACCAAGAATGTATAAGATGAGCGTTAGATCTTTTTGCTTCTGATATTCCCCGCCAGCGCGTGCGACTACCAAGTCCGGAGCTTCTGCATACTTGTCCAAAGCCTGCAAACGGAGGAATCCGTTGTCATCGGAGACAAACGTGCATTCTTCAGAAAACGCCTCGTCGTGGGAACAGAGATTATTGGTATCCCGGGTTGACACAGAACTAATGCGCATCTTCACCATGTGGTGAAATCGTTCATTAGATGAATGCACTTGCCGGATACCGCGTCCCCCAATCGTGGTAGGACATGGCGTAATCGCGGTCACCCAGAAACACCTACGCTAAAGTCTTTCGATTTCTGTCCACGGAATTCGTGCACTGAACCGAAAACGTCGCCAGCAATGGCTCCGATGAGGATTAACGAGGATTTCATGCTTGTTTAACTGCGCCCCTCGAAGCGAGAAGATCTGTCGCCCCCGAGGAGAGTGACTTCAAACGAATTCGCCGTACGGTCATGGGAGAGATGCACGTGATGTTCGAGACGCCGAAGAGAATGAGACGATGGAGGAGTGGGAAGTTGGTACACTACAAGGCCGCAGAGGAGATCCGCGGCCAGGAACTGGATCCGTATGCGTTCGCGACGGTTCCTATGCGATCAGCCAGTCCTTCGCCTCGGATTCGTTCTCGAATGCCTTGATATCCTTCGCGCCCGTGAACGCGATGTAGCCCGAGAGGAGCACCTTCTTCAGGCCGTCGATTCCGAGGAGCGCTGTCTTCGCGGTCTTTTCGTTGCGGACCTCTTTGCCCGCC
>JBFYQI010000380.1:0-3582 GCA_041302875.1 Ignavibacteria bacterium | reverse complement strand
CAGCTTCGAAATGAATTCCTTCCCGTTGTTGAAAAAGTTGGACACGTAGAGGGCGTTACGCTGCGGGTCATACACGACGGACTCCGGATACCTCAACTTCCGCGGCAATTCCCACCATTTGCGAAGCGCAGTCGATTCGAAAATCGCATTGACGTCTTGAAAGACGAACCCCCATCCTCCCGACATTTCAACGACGTTGAGGAGCAGTTCGTTCTTTCCCTTGCGGAGCGGCAGGTACATGTAGTCGTTCATTCCGACGATCCCCAGGAAGGATGGATCGCGTTGTCGATACGCGCTGTTCGCGGCAAAGATGATCTTGCCGTTGAGGAAGATCGTGACCGCATCGCTGTATCCGAAGACAAACTGCTTCGTCTCCTCCTTCTCGCTATCGATGGTCGTCCTCGCGAAGACGACGTCGGCATCTGCGCCCTTCCTGCTATGGATCCTTGAGATGTCAATGATGCCGCTTGAAAGCGCCTTGACAGCCTGCCATCGGATGGTATCCAATCCCTGCGTCTCCGGGGTTGCTTCGAGGTCGACTTCGGTCGCTTTGAAGACCTGCGAGACTTCCCAATCGGTGATCAGACCGAGAGGACGATCGACGGCAGGCGGCGGAGGGAATTCGAGGTACGCGTCTGTGCGATAGCGGAAATTGGAGAAGTAGGACGATCCATCCAACGGTCCTATCAGACCAAGAGTTCCCTTGCTCACACTATGTTGCAGCTCATTGATCTCGATGGCCGGTTGATCCGCGTCGTTGACGAAGACTCTTGCCTGAGATCCCTTCACCTCGATCTTCACGTGGAACCATGTTTCGTACGGAATCTCGAGCGCGGCCGTCTTCCCCGGACCATTGTAGAGCTGCCAACTGTCGACGCCGTTGAATGACGCGACATACTGAATCGCGTCTGTATACAGTCCGGCCCGATGCGGGCGGATGTAGACGCGTTCATGTTCCCGGGGACTCGTCACGCGGAAGACCACGCCAGGGTAGGAGGTCCTTCGTTCGACCGCCATATCTACCTCGATGACGCCGTCGGTGAATTCGACATCCTTCAGGAATGCGGTTCCCATGAGCGCTCTTCGTCCCAAGTGGTCGACCTCTCTTGCATTGGTCATCGTCCACCGCTCGGAATCGAAGGGGGCTACAATATCTTGGGCAAATGAGTTGGTGAAAAGGAGTAGGACAAGGAGGAGAGCCATGGAGTGCGGAACATGAAGGGATTTGTTCATTGTCGCCCCGTGAAGAGTGGAAATGCCGATGGAATACTCTTGACGCGTCAGCCCAGCCGACGTACTTACGTATGCTGAGCCACTTTGTTGCTGCCCGTGGAACCTGGTTGCACAGCGGATAAGAAGGACGCAGCAAAGAGGCCGACCGGGAATCACCAGTTGGCCCCTTTGCGAGCAACTGCAGTCTGCGCGAATGTTACAGAAGTTGTGCTGCTAGAATCGTTCGAGATTTCGCAAGAAGGCGCTCAGGTGGTTTTCCGAGCCACGCTTGAGATTCTGGTAGACGATTGCGATGTCGGATTCTGCCTCGATTGCTTGGAGGTGCTTGTTCAGATCCGCAATGTCCACCTCTTCGATGAGTATACCGACGAGCAGTGCTTCTTGGACTGACTGCGAGCCCCTCGCAACCAAATCATTGTGCAGTCTTTGGAGATCTGGATTAACAAAGACGCCGCGGGCATTCTCACTGACGGGATCCTCAAGTCCGTACCGGTCGATGAGAACCTTCAGAGCATCCATGTGGCGTTGTTCGCTCACCGAGATGTTCTGGAGCACGCGAAGGTTCCATAGTTTGGCAAGTGCCTCATATACATCCCGGGCGACTTTCTCCTCCTCGCGCATGAATATCAAGCCCTCGGCGATTTCGGCCGTCATGGTGTCGATCATGGGTAGTGCAGTGATTGCCTGAGCCGTCAATAGGACGGATTCCCCGGTGTTCATCGGTAGCGTCGCCTCGGTCGATTGACTCTCGGAGCATCCGGTGACCATGAGAGCGAAGACAAGAACGGTGAAAGCGATGTAGCGGTTCATGATTATCCTCGTGTGATCGTTAGTGATTGAAGTGCACTTGGCGCAATGAGGCAAGGACTGTGCCACGACGCAACGGCGGCATTGACGTCCAAAGGAATCAATTCCTTCAGCGCGGCGTCAACCGCATTCGACAATCCTGTCGAATCCATTCGTCGATATTGTCGGGTCTCCTCGACTTTCTCCGGGAGTCTGCTTTTCCACGCCAATCGTGTCCTTGTTTTTCCTTCATTCTCCCCCTACCTTTGTCGCGATGGATTCGTCGGAAATTCGATAATAATTGACCACGCTTCGTGTCTCTAACACCCCCGGAGTGCGGCCAGGATGGATACCCAGAACTCTCAAAGCACTCCCGGCATCTTAACCTGCCGGGAGCATCATTCAACCACGGAGACACTCCAATGAATCATCGTCTTTCCCTTGCCTTCATCTTCCTGATTCTTATCGCGTTTACCATGCACGCGCAGATCGAACTTCCAACAAAGAAGGTGCTCACGCTGGAAGCGGCGAAGCAACTTGCCTCGGCGGTCGAGCAGCTCGCGACGAAGAACAACTGGAAGATGGTCACCGCAATCGTCGATGATGGCGGGAATCTTCTGTACGTGGAACGAATGGATCAGGCGCAATCCGGCAGTATCGAGGTCGCCATTCAGAAGGCGAAAACCGCGATCGCATTCAAGCGGTCCACCAAGTCGTTCGAGGAGCGGACGCTCGCTGGAAGGAACGTACTCCTCGGGCTTCCCGGTGTCGTGCCGATCGAAGGGGGGTTGCCCGTGATCGTCGATGGACAGTTCATCGGGGCGATCGGTGTCAGCGGTGGGTCTTCAGAGCAGGATGGCATCGCGGCTCAGGCGGCGATCGACGCATTTCGCGCGCGATGAAGTCCGATGCGCCGCTTTGTTCTTGAGGACATTATTGGCTACTTTGCAAACATCATGAAAGCCCTCACCAACGCGGTCAAGATTCTCCTTCACAACATGCTGGGAACCCGGCACTATCTCAGCATCCTTAGCAAGACGTTCCTCGGTTTGTATGCGATGGGGAAGAAAGGGGGCGCTTGGGACGAACTGCACGCCCTTCGGCCGTTCATCCAGCCGGGAGACGTTTGCTTGGACATCGGAGCCAACCTCGGCTATTATACCATCCCGATGGCGAAGTATGCCGGACGGACGGGAAAGATCATTGCGGTTGAGCCCGTTCATCTATTTGCCTCCATCATCCGGAGCAATGCGACACTGTTCGGCGCACGCAATGTCGAGATCTTCCAGTTTGCCCTTGGACGAGAGGACGGGACGATGGTGGAAATGGGGACTCCTGTGGTCGACGGGGTTTTCCATCATGGATATACAAAGATCAAGAGTCCGAACGATGCCCAGTATGAAACGAGTTACTCCGTTCGCATGCGTCATCCGATCGCGCTCTTTGGAAACCTGGAGCGCCTCGACTTCATCAAGTGTGATATCGAGGGGTACGAGCTCAATGTTCTCCTTCCGATGGAACCGCTGATCAAACGATCCCTGCCCGCCGTCCTTGTTGAGTGTG
>JBFYQI010000121.1:0-4641 GCA_041302875.1 Ignavibacteria bacterium | reverse complement strand
ACTGTTCCCCGTTGAACTGAAACCCGCACATCTCGAAGATCTCGACCGGATAGCTTTTCGTGTTCGCCTTGCTGACGTCGTCGAAGATGCCGGTCAGATATTTCTGCTCGGATTCTGCGGTGGCCGGGACAACGATGCCCTTGTCAAGACGGAATCCCTTCTTCTCTTTTGCGTTGATCTGCTCCGCCAGGGCGCACGCTTCCCGGTCTTTGTCCAGGTTCAGCAGAAGGTCGAACGGACGCGACTGAAGATAGAGGATGGAGGGAAGCGTGAACGCCATCGGCTCATCGACGAGTTTCGGAAGGATCTCCGGCGTCAGCGTGAGCCACCAGATGCGCGCGTCGGGATGAACGTCCTTCAACTTCCGCAGGAGCGGCGTCGTTCGAATCACATCCCCGATCGCACCAAGTTTGATGATGAGGATCTCTTTCCCAATGCGATCATAGTGGGAGCACGGACGTCCGGCTTCATCCACACAATGGACCTGGTGCTTCTTGTGCGGGCCGCAGGGAATCGTGCCGCGAAAGAAACGACAATCCGTTTTGAGCGTTGCCATTGGAGTCACTCTGCCGGTTGTTGTGTGTTCCGCTCGATACGATAGAGAACGGCGGGCGGAACGGATGTCGAGCTCACCGGCACAAGCCAAGCGGGGGCACGCGCCGGATCGAGCAAAGCGCTGAATTCGGGACGGCGTCCCGCTTCCATCCGACTGAAGAAGACATAGGACGCGTCCTGCGCATCCAACGCAGACCGCAAGGAATCGAGCGTTGGAGCAGCGGGATATGGAGTAAGGCGCATGTCAAGGAAATACGCAATATGCGGTCTGCGCGCTGCCACTGCCGCGTTTTTGTCAGGCTGTGGAGTCGACGCCTTGAAGGCTTCTGCAATTACGGGAATCTCGCGCGGCCCCGCGTTGATATTCTGCCGGTTGAACTGATACGAAACATGGAATGTCCAGACCACAAGGACCAACCCCAGCACTCCGCTCAGCGTTGCACGCTTGAAGATGGTGATCGAACGGAGTCCTTCCCAACTCAATGCGCTGATCGCAAGCGAGGCATAGAATGGGATGAGAATGAGCGATTCCCCTTCGCGGTTATCCAGTCCGATGAGCGTCACAAAGAAGACAAGGCCGTACACGTAGAACGCGGCCTGCAGATTCGTCGGACGGACGAACACCAACTGTGCGATTCCGAGCAGCACGAGGACGCCACCGGGCCAGCCTAGGAGTGCAACAAGATCGGAGAAGAAATGCGATGAGAGCCCCGGGGAGAATTCGAATCCGAAGAAGTCGCCGGTTTGGATCAGTTGATAGATTCCCCACGGAGCGATCGCAATGACGAATGCGACAAGGAATGTCCGCGTTGCGGCGAGGCGCTCCTTCCACGGAAGCGAAATTGCATTCATCCACAGAAACAGGATCGGAACAGCGACGATGACGTACACGCCGGCGTAGGACGTCAGATACGCTCCGGCTGCGCACAACGCGGCGAGCACAAGATCCCTTCGCGTCGGTCGCTCCTTTCCCAAGAGAAAGAGGATCGTTCCCGCGCTCCATGCTGCAAAGACCATGTCCGGGTTTACGGTGTAGGTGAACTTCACGAACGCCGGATTGAACGCGGTCACGAGCAACGCCAGGAAAGCATGATCGGCCTGGAAGACGCGCGCAAGCACGCGATGTGCAGCGAACAGGATGATCCCTCCAGCAAGCGCGCCTAGAACGATCGCACTCCGGAAGAGATCCAGCCCGACGAGCGAAGCAACACCGAGCAGAATGGCGTACACCGGTCCGCGGGATTCTGCGATCGGAAGTTCTCCACTCGCCACGAGTCGCGCATGCGGCACATCGGTTTCAAAGAACGCGGTCTCGACGTCATAATCTCCCACCGTGTGGAAGGTGAGCCCGATGACAGTCATCACGACCATATACAGGAGTGCGAGCCAAAGGGAAAGGTCGGGACGCGAGAGGAACCGCTCTGCAAATGGAAGCACTGCCGCGGATGTGATGGGTTGTTGTTTCACCATCTAGCGGAGCACGTCGCGGATGGAGTACGTTTCTTCGTCCCGTTCGTGACGCGAGATCATCTCGCCCAATAGTCCGATGGAAACGAACTGAATCCCGACGATCATGAAGAGGATGCCGACGATGAAGAGCGGCCGGTTGCTCAGCGACGTGCGTCCGGCGAACCATTCGATGGAGAGATACCCATCAATGAGCGCGCCGACGATGAACGCAACCATACCCCACACGCCGAAGAGATGCAGAGGGCGACGAATATAGCGGGTCGTGAAGATGACGGTCATGAGATCCAGGAAGCCATTCAGGAATCTGCTTAGACCGAATTTTGTGACGCCGTACTTGCGCGCGCGATGCTTGACCGGTTTTTCGGTCACGCGGAAGCCGGCCCAATGCGCAAGCGCCGGGATGTAGCGATGAAGTTCGCCGTGGACGGTCACGGTCTTGATGACCTCGCGGCGATATGCTTTCAAACCGCAGTTGAAGTCGTGGAGTTTGATCCCGGTCATCTTCGCCGTCACATAGTTGAAGAACCGGGAGGGAATTGTCTTGGAGATGGGATCGTAGCGTTTCTTCTTCCATCCGGAGACGAGGTCGAACGAATCCCCCATTGCCTCGAGCAGGCCCGGAATCTCTTCGGGATCGTCCTGGAGGTCCGCATCCATCGTCACGACGAATTCCCCTTGCGCCTTCTTGAACCCGACGGAGAGCGCCGCCGATTTGCCGAAGTTCCGCCGGAAGCGGATGACCTTGACTTCTTCTGGATGGGCTGCGTGAAGTTCCTTGAGCACCTTGAACGAATGGTCCGTGCTGCCATCATCCACGAAGACCACCTCGAACGACTTCCCCATTCGCTTCATCACGCCGGCGATTGCTTGAAACAGTTCCGGAAGCGACTCCTCCTCATTATAGAGAGGGACCACGACCGAGAGGAAGGGCGCCTTTGGGGTCTTTGCTGGTTTGGAGGAGCGGGTTGAGGGCATTTCGGGTGCGTTCTGAGCGTTGAATTCTGAGATTTATCTTATGAAAGTAAGGCTAAATCGATGCAGTTTCAAGTATAGGCTTGATTGGTCATATCATTCATATTCCACCAATTCTCCCCTATATTCCTCTCCATGATCGCTCCCCGCAAATCGCTCGGCCAGCACTTCCTCCAGGATGCGAACATCCTCCGCAAGACCGTGGAGTCGATCGCGCCGAAGCCGGGGGAGACGATCCTCGAGATCGGGTCCGGTCCCGGTGCGCTCACGCGACCGCTGGTTGAATCGGGTGCGCATGTCATCGCCGTCGAGGTGGACGACCGTGCCGTCGCTCTCCTCTCAGAAACATTCGGATCGAAGATCGATCTGCGTCATCAGAGCGTGCTCGACGTCGACCTCGCCGCCGTCGCGGCAGAACGGCGCGGACCGATCCGCGTCGCAGGAAACATCCCGTACCATCTCACAAGCGAGATCCTCTTCTGGCTTATCGACGGACGCACACACGTGACCGACGCAACGCTTATGGTGCAACTGGAGGTGGCCCGACGTCTTGTCTCTGGTCCGGGTACGAAGGAGTACGGCATTCTTTCCATCCTCACGCAATTCTATGCCGAATGCCGCATGTTGTTCAAAGTTTCACGAAATTGTTTTTTCCCGCGTCCGGATGTCGATTCAGCGATTATTCAATTGGCAATGCGAACCCACTTACCGCCGGTCGACGAACAGACATTCCGCCGGATTGTGCGCTCGACATTCGGACAGCGGCGGAAGACTCTGCGCAACGGCTTGAAGGCCGGCGGATGGACGGATGAGGCACTTGCACGCGTGAGCATTGACCTTCACCGTAGACCAGAACAACTCACGATCGCCGAGTTCGTCGACCTCACAATGATGCTGGGCCCCAATCCACAATCATCAATCAACAATCAACAATCAACAATCAATATTCAATAATGACCTCCTCTCCCGATACGCCCGAGGTTGATGCCCGTCCTTCGCGTCAATTGATCGAAGTGGACGATGAGCTGATGCAGGACATCGAGGAACTCGTCCGTTCGAAGTCGGACTTCCTCGTGCTTAATATCGTCCAGGACCTTTATCCGGGCGACATTGCGCACATCCTGAACCGTCTGGATGCGGATGAAGCCGATTACCTCTTCGGCCTTCTGCCGAGCGACATCGCCGGCGAGGTGCTGCTCGACCTCGATGAGGGCCACCGCGAACGTCTGCTGCATGCGATGCCGCAGCCCCGGTTAACGGAGATCGTCGATGAGATGGCGTCGGACGACGCGGCGGACATCGTTGGTGAACTTTCGGAAGAGAAAGCCGAACAGGTTCTCGAAACGCTGAATGTTGAGGATTCCTCGGCAGTCGAAGAACTGCTCCGCTATGACGAGAACACCGCCGGCGGCATCATGGGGAAAGAGGTGGTCTCGGTGGGATTGAAGGACACGATTAAGAGAGCCATCCGCGAGGTCCGGAAATTTGCGAAGGAGCATAAGAACATCTACAACGTCCACGTTGTGGACGACCAGGGATTGCTCGTCGGCACCATTCCGTTGCAGGACCTGCTGATCTACGCACCGAACAAACGGGTCGACAAGATCATGAACCCGGACGCCGTGCGCGTCACCACGGACGTTG
>JBFYQI010000365.1:0-7046 GCA_041302875.1 Ignavibacteria bacterium | reverse complement strand
CGCGGCAGTGTACGTCATTACGGCCAACGACATCCGTCGATCTGGCGCACGGAATGTCGTGGATGCGCTTCGCTTCGTGCCGGGTGTGCAGGTCGCGACGATCAACGCAAGCCGGTCGGCTGTTTCCATCCGAGGATTCAACAGCGAGTACGCGAATAAGCTTCTCGTGCTTATCGACGGCCGATCCGTGTTCACGCCGCAGTTCTCAGGAGTATTCTGGGATATGCTCGACGTGATGATGGAAGAGATCGACCGGATCGAAGTTGTTCGAGGTCCGGGCGGTTCCGCATGGGGCATGAACGCCTACAACGGCGTCATCAACATCGTCACGAAGCAAGCGACGCAATCCCAGGGAGCTTTGGCTTCTGCCTGGATCGGCTCGACAGATCCGGGATCTGCTGCTGTCCGGTACGGCACGATGCTTTCCAACACGACAGCGATGCGGTCCTTCATCAAGACGACGTTCTGGGGGAATACGGTCAAAGCCGACGGCAGCGAGTGGGAAGATGAGTGGAATTCGTACGCGGCGGGGATTCGATTGGATGATGGAAGAGAAGGCAGTGCACAGTGGACCTTGCTCGCGGGTTTGAACTACGCGCGTCCACTTCAATACTCCTCGCAGAAGCCGCTTCGATTCCAGGCGCTCGGGGGGCATCTGCTCGGTCATTGGCAATCTTCCTCAACGGACGCCGATCGATTCGTGGCGCAGTTCTACTACGATGGTGTGCGCCGACATATGGTGCAGAATCCGGTGAACACCGATGTAGTCGACCTTGACGTCTTCCACGAACGCACACTCGACCTGGTGCATCGGATCCGTCTTGGCGCAAATGCCCGGTTTGCCAATTCCCGTCCGCTCAACACGGCAACTCATGTCTTCGAGCCACGCGTGCGAAACATCTACACGTTCGCAGTGGTCCTGGAAGATGCCATCGCTCTCATTCCTGATGTGCTCGAATTGACAGCAGGTGCGAAGATGGAATATCACAGCCTCGCAAACTGGGAATTCCTGCCGTCCCTCCGCGCCAGTTGGCGGCCAACGGACGACCACCGGTTCTGGGCCAATGTGTCGCGCGGCGTCAGAGCCCCTTCAACCGATGAGGCTGACCTCTACATCGATACGCCCTTCTTGGTTTCCGAACCCAGCCCGAACCCCATCGCGGAAAAGATTCTCGCCACACAGCTCGGCTATCGGGGTGCTTGGGGTAATGATGTGAGCATCGACCTGGTGGGATTTGCTCATTTCTGCACGGACATGGGCACTCGAGAGACGGTCGGGGGAACACCCATGCAGCCCCTCCTTCAGGCGGCGAACTTGCTGGATGGCGAGGTGTATGGTATGGAAGCGAGCACCGCGTGGCAACCGACGCATTGGTGGAGATGGAAAGCGACGTTCACACGCACGAAGATGACGCTGAAACACAGGGGTGGAAGCGCGGGATTGAGTGCTGTATCGTACGATCGCCAACTCCCGGAATACCAAGCGAATCTTTGGTGGTCATTCCAGGTCTCCCGGGCGCTTGAAGCGGATGCGATCTTTCGCTACGTGGACGCACTCCCGGCGCTGAGAGTCGTTCCGTATCGTACGCTTGACCTGCGCGTCGGCGTTCGAGTTGCGACATGGCTCGAAATGTCCCTGATAGGACAAAACCTGCTCGACCCGCATCATCATGAGTTCGGGCGCAGTCCGGGATTCCCGGGAGTGAGCGAAGTCCCGACTGCCTATGTCCTGAAGGTGAACGTGAAGCCTTAACAGACAATCCCTGCCCGCTTCTTGACTCCACAATAGTCGCCGTCCCTTCACCCGGATGGCTCTCACACCGGATCGTCCCCCGTATCGATTCAACGTGTTGCTTCGTCAGCCATAGCCAAGTCGCATGGTGCGTTCGCCGCCGTCGGTCGACGTTGAATTTCCCTCCGTGTGTGGATATATTGGAGAGCACAGTTCACAGTTGGCTCCAGACCCCACGGAGATTGCCATGAGACCATGGTTGTTCGTCTTGCTTGTTTCCCTGTCCGCTTGCGCAGACGATGAGCAGATCCAGCGGAAAGCAGATGCGCAGAGCATCCGACAACAGATCGAATCGTACCACGAAGGTTTGCGTCGTGCGTTCCGGGGCAAGGCGGTCGATATCGAAAAGCTCTTCGACGCGCTCTTCGACGAATCGGTCTACTATGTGACCTATTGGGGTGTGAGCGAACCGCTGGATTCGACCAAAGCGAGAATCGAACGGGCGATCCCCCTGATGAGCGATTACACATCTCGGTTGGAGATCGTGGCCGTGGAAATTTCGGGGGACTTCGCCTATGCCTTCTTCATCCTGCGGCAGTCGTACCGGTTGAACGGAGAGAGGGACGAGTATCTCCCGACGACATTTGTGTTCCGGCGGACCGAGGGAGGATGGAAGGTCGTTCACGCGCACAGGTCGGCGGATCAGGAGACGATCGCAAACCTGCTGACGGCGATGAGTGCGGCCGTGACCGCGGACACACTGGACCAGAGGACAAATCACTAGCTTTTCGTGGTGGAAATGGCACGTAAGATAATCATACCATTGCTCGTCTGCGTGTCGCTGATCCTGACTGCGGAACGGATGTCCTCGCAGGAACTCGCCGGCATCCCGGGTTCTCATCTTCTGCAGACGCAAATGCAGGAACTCGCGGCGGCTCAGAGCGCGAACCAAGCGCGCGTTGCCCCACTGCAAAAGCAGACGGCGTGGAACTTCTCCGTTGGCACAACAAGGGATTGGTGGGCGACAAGCCTCGTGACGTACACGGAATATGTCGTCAATTCAACCTGCAGGGCCGTTGGGATGCACTGTTATGTCTTCGTCGAGGATTCCATGTGGGGGAGCCGCGTTACGCAGGAAGCCGTGGATGCGATCGTGACTGCATTTGACGCAAAGACTCCCACGGACTCGACCAAAGGAATATACGAACTCAGCGTTGAGTACTTCGGCAGTCCGCCCGATGTGGATTCCGATCCCCGCATCATCATCCTCGTCCTGAATATCCTTGATTCCTTTTCCGGCTCAGGGAGTTATGTGGCCGGTTACTTCTATAGCCTGAACGAATTCCGAGACCCGCAGGGGAGCCACCGTTCGAATGAAGCGGAGATCTATTATCTCGACGCGAATCCCGCCAATCTTTCAAATCCGTCGAGCTTTAACGCGGCGTGTTCGGTGACGGCGCACGAGTTCCAACACATGATCCACTTTAACTATGATGGAAACGAAGATTCGTTCGTCAATGAAGGAATGTCAGAGTCAGCGAGCAAGCTTTGCGGGTACTCGTTGCGCAGTCCATCCCATTACTACTCGAATACGAACGTCTCCTTCATGTCCTGGGGGACAACGCCGAACGTTCTCAACGACTATTCTCGAACCGCGTTGTTCTCGTGGTACATGGTCGAACAATTTGGCAGTGCGCTTACGAAACTGATCGTATCGCGAACCGCCAACGGAGCAACAGGATACAACGATGCTTTCACGGCAATGGGTTCATCCCTGCGATTTGGCGATGTCCTCACGAATTTTTCCGTCGCGACTTCGCTAAACAAGTCCGCCTATGATTCGCGCTACGGATTCCTCGTACCGATATCCATCTACCCAACGCCGCAGAAGACGTACGGTGCGGAAAATGTGCCAACGACGGCCGATACAGTCCTCCCGTATGGAACGAAGGTCTACAGCTTCTTCGGGGGCGACCTTCTGAAGATCCAGTATTCATCCACGGCGCAGATCGCAGTGCAGATTCTTGGCGCCGGTCCCGTGTTGTCATTTGCCGGATTGCTCCCGGCGCAAACGGAGTTTACACTCAACGATTATCCATCCGACCTCACGCAGGCGACGATGACCGTGACGAATCTGAGCGCATCCTCGGCGAGTTTCACCTACTCGGCCACGATGTTGGTCCCCTCCGACATACCGGCAGAAGAGCTCGCTGGTACCGCGCTACCGTCGCACATGGCACTTTCATCGAATTATCCGAATCCCTTCAATCCTTCCACGACATTCCGCTTATCGTTGCCGCGGGAGGAGCAGGTTGTGGTCGAAGTATTCGATGTGGCGGGAAGAAGAGTGGATGAACTTACCAACGGCGTTCTGTCGGCGGGGGAGCATCCGGTTGTCTGGAAGCCCTTGAACAGACCGAGCGGCATGTACTTCGTTCGCGCGCAAACCGCGAGTGAATCGACGATCCGCAAAGTGGCGTTGGTTCAGTAGCAATTGTCTTGAAACTCCGCGATATTTGTCGGGAACCCCATCACGCCAAGGAACGAGGATGCTTCGATTTCTGTTTTCAATCGCATTAATCGCGTTCTGTGTCGCGTTCAGTTCATGTTCAGCGTCGAAGGGCGACGGTACGCCGATCGATATAAAAGGCCGCGTGGTGGTGATCGGCAACGAGCCGTTCACGAGCGTTGCCGTGGAAGCATTGGACGGCACTGTCTATCGTCTGGAGGCGGAAGCCGCCGTCCTGCAGAAGCTTCGCTCGATTCAGGGGAAGGTCATACAAGTCGTTGGCCGTCTGCGGACGGAGCCGCAAGGACCGTCCGTCGTGGTTGAATCCTATGACGTTCAGTGAGATTGCAGAAGGAGACTCTCAGTGAGGAAAATCGCACGTTCGGCGTTCGCCATTCTTATCTCAAGTGCCGTGATGATGGGACAAGATGCCATTCCGGTTCCCGCGGAACGGCCGATGAAGAAGGAGTCGCGGGAGATCTATGGGATCCCCGGTTCGCATCTCCTTCAGCAGGATTGGCAACGGATCGGGCCGATCTTGAACAAGGCCGTAAAGGAATCCGGCTTGACATTGGAACAGCTCGCGCTCAGGAAACAAGTGGCATGGAACTTCACCGTCGGAAGTGCTCGCAATTGGTGGGCTACCGACTTGACCACGTATACCGAATATGCGGTTCCGTCAACGTGTCGTGCCGTGGGGACCAACTGTTACATCTTTGTTGAGGATGCACTCTGGAACTCGCGCGTCTCGCAACAGACCGTCGATGCGATTCGGACGGCATTCGATTCCAGCACGCCAGCCAATGCCTCGAAGGGCATCTACCAGCTCGACACGGAATACTATGGGAATCCCCCCGATTTTGACTCGGACCCAAAGATCGTCCTCCTGATCCTGGACATCAAGGATGGATTCAGCGGATCGGGAGGGTACACCGCGGGATACTTCTATTCCATCAACCAGTATACCGAAGCGTTGGTGCAATCCCAACTTGGCTCCTCGCGGCATTCCAACGAAGCGGAGATCTACTACCTCGACGCGAACCCTGCCGACCTGACGACGACCTCCGGATTTGTAGAAGGTGCGTCGACGACGGCGCACGAATTCCAGCACATGATTCACTTCAACTATGATCAAGATGAGATATCATTTGTGAATGAGGGGATGTCGGAATCGGCGAGTGCGCTCTGTGGGTACTCGCTGCGCAGTCCGGCCCTCTACTATGCGAACACGGACATCAATTTTCTGAGCTGGAATGCGACGGGGAATGTCCTTGCCGATTATTCAAGAACGGCGATCTTCGCCTGGTATTTGATCGAACAGTTCGGCAGTTCGCTCACCAAGCAGATCGTCTCGCGATTGTCGAACGGTGTCACAGGGTATAATGAATCGTTCGCGGCGCTCGGCTCAAACCTCCAGTACTCAGACATCATCCGGCAATTCGCCATTGCAACATTCGTGAACGACACCGCGGTGGATTCGCGCTACGGCTTCCGTTATGGAGTATCCGGCGTTCCGACAATCCATCGCACACATGCGACGACGGTCGTTGCCACCACGACGGACACTCTGCGACCCTCAGGCACACGGTACATTCAATACACCGGTGGCGATTCCCTCAGATTTCTCATCACGTCTGGCGCATCCATTGCGGTTCAGGCGATTCTCGAGGGGCCGAGCGGAACAACAGTCGAAACGGTGACTCCGTCTTTGCCATACATTCCATCTGGCTTTGGGACCACGTACGTCAAGGCAACGTTCGCAATAACGAATCTATCGACATCGGTGCAAGCGGCATATACGTATTCTTCATCCGGGAGCGGTGGAGTCGCACTGACGACGTTGAACTATGCAGGGAGCGCGGTGTACTATCTTCCGCTTCCTTCGACGAATCAAAAACTCGCCGTCCGGTTTACTCCATCAACGACGGGAACGCTCCGGTCAGCCGCTGCCGCGTTGAATAGCCCTAACGGCGTACTCGGATCAGGAGTCCTCCGCGTTGCCGTCACCCAGAACGCCTCGGGCAGCATCGGAGGGATCCCGGGAACACAAATCGGCACTGCGGTGGATGTTCCTTTTGCGGAATTAACCTCCGGGCTCTTCAATGAGATCGATCTGTCCACAGCGGGTGTATCGGTCACTGCTGGTGTTGACTTCCATGTGACCTTCGAGGTAATTGGTACGGTGGGTGATACGCTCCAATTCCTCCTTGATGACGGAACTCCAACGCCAACCACCCGATCCTCGTCGTACCGGATCGGAGTGAACGGCCTCAACTGGTATAATCGTGCTGATCCAAATTACGCCTCTGGACGTACACCAGATAGCTATAACCTCCTGGTTGTGGCGACGGTAGCGTCTCCTATCGTTGTGGCGCCACCTCAAGCCATTTACCCGGGCGATGCGAACGACGATGGGTTGGTGGATGTACGTGATGTCCTTCCCATCGGACAGTATTTCGGAACGATTGGACCCGTTCGGACAGGTGGATCACTCACCTGGCAAGCACAGGATCTGGTTGATCCTTGGGCTCCAACAGCGGCGGCATTTGCCGACTGCGATGGGAATGGAACGGTTGCGGCCGCTGACGTTCAGGGGATTCTAACCAACTGGGGACGTACGCGTGCGGGCATTGCGCCTCCGGCGATTGATCCAAAGATGGTCTGCGAGGACCTCCTTGCTGCCATCGATGCTTCGGGAAGCTCATCCGAAGCGACGAGAGCGATTCGCGCGGAGATTCAGCAGTACATGCAAACCACGCTTGGCGTCTCGTTCGACTATGCCCTCGATCAGAACTGGCCGAATCC
>JBFYQI010000118.1:0-4505 GCA_041302875.1 Ignavibacteria bacterium | reverse complement strand
GCTTTGCGTGACAATCTTCTCTCCAACTCTCTCCTCTGCGTGCTCTGCTTTCTTTGCGAGCTTCGCGTGATCATCTTTTTTCATTGATGCAACCGACCGATCATGATCTCCACGATCCTCTGCGCCGCCTTCCCATCCCACAGATCCGGGATCATCCCCGCCTTCTTTTTCCCATACAGAATCTCCAGTCCCCGCTTCAACGCCAACCGGAGGTCCTCGCCGCACAGCTCGTTCGTCCCCACATCGCAAGTGACCGGACGTTCCGTGCTCGTCCGAAGCGTGAGGCACGGCACTCCGAGGAACGTCGTCTCCTCTTGAATCCCGCCGGAGTCCGTGAGCACGAGATGCGCGTTCTCCATGAGCGAGAGAAAGTCCAGATATCCAACCGGATCAAGCAACTTGATGTTCGACAGAACATCCACCTTCGGTTGCAGACCATACTCGACCAGCATCTTCTTCGTGCGGGGATGAATCGGAAACACGACAGAGGCCTCTTCGCTCAGCAACGCGAGCGCCTCGATGATCTTGTCGAGATTGTCCCTCTCATCGACATTGCTCGGACGATGGAGCGTGACCAGTACGTATGGCTTGCCATTCAACTCAAGCTGGTTTCGCAGGGTCGAGCGGCGTGCCTTCTCCCGATAATACACGAGGGAGTCGATCATGACGTTGCCCACGAAGAACACCTTCTCTTTCGCAACCCCTTCCCTCCGCAAGTTCACGGCCCCGCTCGACTCTGACACGAAAAGCATGTCCGAGATCGAATCGGTCACGATGCGGTTGATCTCCTCCGGCATCGTCCGGTCGAAGCTGCGCAATCCCGCCTCCACATGCGCCACGGCGATATCCATCTTCGCCGCGACCAGACTGCACGCGACGGTCGAGTTCACATCACCGACCACGACCACGCAATCGGGGCGCTCCGCCAGCAGCACCTTCTCGAATTCCATCATGATCTTCGCCGTCTGCTCGGCATGGGACCCGGAGCCGACCCCCAGATAGAAGTCGGGATTGGGAAGTTCGAGTTCCTCGAAGAAGATCTTGGACATCGCCCGGTCATAATGCTGTCCGGTGTGGACGATCTTATGCCGGATGACTCCCTGGTACTTCAGAAACGACCGATGCAACGGCGCGACCTTCATGAAATTCGGCCGAGCACCGACGACGGAGAGGATTTTTTTCAATGGATATCAGCTCCTTCCGAGGAGAAGTCAAAACTCATAAGGCAGAAGAGTTGGCCATAGACTTCTGACTTTTGCCCTATGCCTTTTGACTTATTTCTTCCCATACTGCTTCTCATAATACACCCTATACTCTCCGCTCATCACTCGCTTCCACCATCCTTCATTCTTCACGTACCAATCGATCGTTTCGGCGATGCCGCGTTCGAAGGTGTACGACGGCGTCCACCCGAGTGCCTTCTGGATCTTCGTTGAATCGATCGCGTAGCGCCGGTCGTGGCCCGGACGATCCTTGACGTAGGTGATAAGCGATTCGGGCTTTTTCAAATGCTGCAAGATCAGCTTGACGATCTCGATGTTCGGCTTTTCGTTGTTTCCGCCGATGTTGTATACTTCTCCAACGACGCCGTTGTGTAACACCGCATCGATCGCCGAGCAATGATCGCGGACATGCAGCCAATCGCGGACGTTCATTCCGTCGCCATAAACAGGAAGCGGCTTGTCGTTGAGCGCATTCGCGATCATCAGGGGGATGAGCTTCTCCGGGAACTGGTATGGCCCGTAGTTGTTCGAGCATCGTGTGATGACGACAGGAAGCCCGAACGTATGCTGATAGGCAAGCGCGAGATGATCGGCCGCGGTCTTGCTCGCGGAGTAGGGACTGTTCGGATGAAGCGGTGTTTGTTCCGTGAAGAGGCCGGTCGCTCCGAGCGAACCATAGACCTCATCCGTCGACACCTGCAGAAACCGTTTGATCTTCGTTTCCTTGGCTGCATCCAACAATACGCCGGTGCCGGCGACATTCGTCTGAATGAACTCCGCCGCGCCGAGAATGCTCCGATCGACATGCGATTCAGCGGCGAAGTTCACGATCGCGTCGACCTCGTAGCGAGCGAGAATGGTCCTGACTCGCGTGGCGTCGCAGATATCTCCCATCTCGAATGCATACCGAGGATCCTTTTCCAAGCCGAAGAGGTTTTCCAGATTTCCGGCATACGTGAGCTTGTCGAGCACCACGACACGGTAATCGGAGTACTGTTCAAGAACATACCGAACATAGTTACTTCCAATGAACCCGGCACCACCGGTAACGAGGATAGTCATCTTTGAGTGATCAGTAATCAGTGATCAGTGGTCAGTTTGAGTATCATACATCCATAAGACTGCGCCGAAAGGCATGTGTCAGTTTGCTGACTTCTTCCAACAAGCGGCTTTGTTCGTCAGTCGCAGCATATTCAAGGTCACGAACGAGAATCAGATAATAACGACATTCTTCAATGGATCCCTGGGCTATGTTCAGAAATCGTGCACGATCATTGGCTCCAGCCTTCCTAAATCCCTCTGCGATGTTTGCCGGGATTGACACAGCAGCTCTTCGCAATTGCGAGGTCACCCCGTACAACTCTTCCTTCGGGAATCCCCTGGTCAAACGATATACGCTCAAAACGAACTCGTGTGCTTTCTGCCATACAATCAAATCAGTGAACACTTTCGCAATCATGGTTCCCCCTTTCTTCTAACCACTGATCACTGACAACTGACTACTGACTACTAATTAAGAACGAACTCCGTCCCTTCAATTTCCTCATGTCTTATCTCATCCACCGGCTCCTTGCGAGCTCGTCCTGCGAATAACTTGTTCGGCAGATTGATCACCCACCCCGGCGCGGAGCCCACATTCTTGTATGCATGGACAACCCCCGCAGGAATGATCACGGACTGGGGAGCATTCTCCCCCGCATCAAAGACCATCGTGTGACGAAAGGTCGGAGAATTGGGACGATTGTCCCATAAATAGATGCGGAATGTCGACGGTCCGACGAAACAGAAGTAGTCCGCCTGATCGCGGTGCTCGTGCGGTCCGCGGGCGATCCCTGGCTCGGTCGACGAGATGTAGCACATCACCGGGATGAATTGCGGATCGAGTTCGTCCTCCCGGAAGAGCTCAGAAAGCCAACCACGCTTGTCGGAATACTTTTTCAGCGCTTTGACGACAACGCCTTCGATGGGTCCAGACGTGAACATGCGAAAATCCCTCCGAAACTTTAGAAAATACGGAAGAATGGGCCGAATTCAAAGAGATGACAACGAGAAAGCGAGGCGAATCACGACTGCGGTAACAAGCGAGCGAGGAGCATCCTTTGAGGATTGGTGATGGGAAAAATTAGGGAAAATGCGGGGAAGAAGCAAATGAGCCTGTGAGCCGGGAGCATAAGTCAGAAGTCAAAAGGCAGAAGGGTTGGCCAATGTTGACGAAATAGTGCCAACTCTTTTGACTTATGGTTTTTGACTTCTGCACGTGCTCCAGGGCTCAAGACTCCAGGCTCTGGGCTCTCGGCTCCTTCACATCTTCTCCGGTGCCGATATGCCGAGAATCATGAAACCATTGGCCAGCACAGTCTTGGTGGCGAGGCAGAGCGCCAGCCGTGCCTGGGCGAGGTCCTGCTCGGGGATGACGACCCGATGCTCATGGTAGAACCGATGGAATGCCGTCGCGACGTCATTCAAGTAGGTCGTGAGCCGATGTGGCTCATAGCTCATGGCAGTTGACTCCACCCACGCCGGGAATTCCATCAAGGTCTTGCTCAGCGCAACCTCCGCGGCACCAGTCAGGAGGTCCGTGTTGATCGACTCAGGCTGCATGTCTGCCGTGAAGGTCCCCTGCCCTTCCGCAAAGCGGAGAATGCTCGCGATACGGGCATGCGCATACTGAAGATAGTAGACCGGGTTCTTCTCCGACTGCTCCTTCGCAAGATTCAAATCAAATTCGAGATGGCTGGAGGTCGAACGCATCAGGAAGAAGAACCGCACCGCATCAGGACCCACTTCGTCGATGAGTTCGTCCAGGGTGACGAAGTTCGCGAGCCGCTTCGACATCTTCACCTGTTCCCCGTCGCGCATCAGCGTCACGAACTGATGGATGACCACCTTCACCTTGTCCGGGTCGAAGCCGAGCGCTTTCACGCCGGCAAGCACATCGGGGATCGTCGCGATGTGATCTGCGCCGAAGATATCGACGACGAGATCGAACCCGCGCCGAAACTTCTCAACATGATACGCGATGTCCGGAAGGCGATAGGTCGGCTCTCCCGTCGACTTCACGATCACCCTATCCTGATCAAGTCCCAACTCGGTCATCTTCAGCCAGACTGCGTTGTCCTTGTCATACGCCAGGCCGAGCCGCCGGAATTCCTCAATGATCGCCCGGATCTTTCCAGAAGTGTAGAGAGAGTCTTCGTTGTAATAGACATCATGCACGACGCCCATTCGCGCGAGCACGTTCTTGATCGACTGGAACAGCCTCTGTTCGGCAAAGCTCTGGCA
>JBFYQI010000326.1:0-7347 GCA_041302875.1 Ignavibacteria bacterium | reverse complement strand
TCGTACGTGAATATCGGAGCATACGTCGACGAGGGCACGATGCTCGACTCACTTGTTCTCGTCGGATCCTGCGCGCAGATCGGCAAGCATGTGCACATCAGCACAGGCGCCCGCATCGGCGGTGTGCTTGAACCCGTGCAGGCACTCCCTGTCATCGTTGAGGACGATGTATTCATCGGCGGGAATGCCGGCGTGTTCGAGGGAACAGTCGTCAAGCGCCGCGCCGTCATCGCCGCAGGCGTCACCCTCACCCGCTCGACTCCCGTTTACGATCTCGTCCGCCAGACGATCCTCAAGGCGACGACGCAGGTTCCGCTGATCATCCCCGAAGGGGCCGTTGTTGTTCCGGGCACACGTCCGCTCACCGGCCCCTATGCGCACCAGCATCAGTTAGGGGTTGCCACTCCGGTCATCGTGAAATATCGCGACGCGCAGACGGACGCCGCGACGGCGATCGAAGAAGCCCTCCGATGAATCGTATTCTCATCTGCGGCTGCAACGGACTGCTTGGTCAGCGGCTTTCTGCCCAATTGAGCGTTCGGACGGAACTCGAGGTCCTGAACACGTCCACGGAGCGGGACTTCGTTTTCAGCGACCGGCCGTACGATTATACACAATTGGATATCACGCGTCGCGGCGACGTCCGCTCGTTGGTGAGCAGCTTTCAGCCGACGATCATCATCAACGCTGCGGCCGCGACGAATGTCGATTGGTGTGAAACCAATCGTGAAGACGCGTGGAAGGTCAATGTGATGGGAGTGGAGAATCTCGCCGAGGCGGCACGCCGCTCCGGATCGCGATTGATCCACATCTCGACCGACTACGTATTCGATGGCCGGAGCGGTCCCTATGACGAAGCGGCGCAGCCCAACCCTCTGAGCTACTACGGGAAGACAAAGCTCGCCAGCGAGAATGCCGTGCGCACCGCGAACATTCCCCACGCGATCATCCGCACGATCATCCTCTACGGAACCGGAATCCGCGTGAAGCCGAGCTTCCCCATTTGGGTTATCAACAGCCTGCGCGACGGCACGCGCATTCGCGTTGTCGACGATCAATGGGGAAACCCGACGCACGTGGCTGACCTGGCCAACTCGATCATTCGTGTGTGTGAATCCGGAACGACCGGCCTGTTCCATGCCGCCGGTTCGGAATCGCTGAACCGGTACGACTTCGCACTACGCATCGCCGATGTGTTCCGGCTTGACGGGTCGCTTGTGGACCGCATCCCGTCCTCGTCGCTGAACCAGCCCGCGCCGCGTCCGATGATCTCGGGTTTGCTGACCAAGGATACAGAAACAAGACTCGGCATCCGATTCATGAATGTCACCGAAGGGCTGATGCTGCTGAAGCATGAACTCCAGCAGTTCACCCGCAATTGAAACGACCCTTCTCCCAATACTGAGAACGACAACACATGCTTGACCTCCGATTCATTCGAGAGAACATAGACCTCGTCCGCAAGGGCGCTGAGGCAAAAGGAATCCCGGCACAATTTGACGAGATCCTCGCGCTTGACGACAAGCGCCGGGCACTTATCCACGAGGGCGATGCGCTGAAAGCCAAGCGCAACACCGTTTCGGGTCAGGTGGCGAAGATCAAGCAGCAAGGAGGAGACGCGTCCGCCGTCATCGCCGAGATGGACACCGTGAAGACCCGCATCCAGCAGATCGACCAGGAGATGCGCGACGTCGACGCGAAACTCAACGAAGCACTTCTGACGGTTCCCAACGTCCCCCATCCTTCCGTTCCGTTCGGCCGTACACCAGACGATAACAAGCCGGTCTTCCACTGGGGAGAAATCCCGAAGCCCGACTTCCCATACAAGCCGCATTGGGAGCTTACCGACAAACACGGGATCGTGGATTTCAATCGAGGCTCAAAGGTCAGCGGCGCCGGATTCCCCTTCTATGTCGGCAAAGGCGCAATGCTGGAGCGTGCATTGATCAATTTCTTCCTCGATCAGGCTGCTCAGCGCGGCTATCGCGAGATCGCGCCCCCCGTTGTCGTGAACGAGGACAGCGCGCGCGGGACAGGACAGATCCCCGACAAGGAGGATCTAATGTACATCGTCACGCGCGATCAGTTGTATCTCGTCCCCACAGCCGAAGTTCCCGTCACGAACTTCCATCGTGATGAACTCATCCCCGAATCAGATCTCCCGATCCGGTATGCCGCGTACACCCCCTGCTTCCGTCGCGAAGCGGGTTCGTACGGCAAGGATGTTCGCGGTCTCAACCGGCTTCACCAGTTCGACAAGGTGGAGCTTGTGAAGTTCGTTCATCCGTCGACCTCATACGACGAGCTGGAATCCCTCCGTCAAGACGCCGAGCATCTGCTCCAACTCCTCGGTCTCCCCTATCGAACGCTCCTCATGTGCACCGGAGACATGGGATTCACGCAAACCAAGAAGTACGACCTGGAAGTGTGGGCGCCGGGGCAGCAGAAATGGCTGGAGGTTTCGTCCTGCAGCAATTTTGAGACCTTCCAGGCGCGGCGGATGAATATTCGATTCCGTCCGGGGAACGGCGGGAAGCCCGAGATCGTTCACACATTGAACGGTTCCGGCCTCGCCCTTCCGCGCGTGGTCGCCGCACTCATTGAACACTATCAGACGCCGGAAGGCAAGATCATCGTCCCCAAAGTCCTTCATTCCTACACGCGGTTCGAGGTGATCGGATAAGGCGTCCGTTGCGACGGTTCGCCGGTTTCAGATGAAATCCCTTCTACGCCTTGTGCCATACTTCGCCCGCTATCGCTGGACGCTCTTCCTCGGCTTCCTGACGGTCATCGGCAGTAATCTCTTCACCGTCGCACAGCCGCATCTGCTCGGCGAGGCGGTGGACGAATTGAAGCGCGGGATCGAGACGAAAACGCTCGATGCCGGAGACATCCTCACGTACGCGGGGCTGATCGTCGGCTTCTCGCTCCTCGCCGGCGCCTTCACGTTCCTCACCCGTCAAACCATCATCGTCGTCAGCCGGCACATTGAGTTCGACCTCCGGAACGATCTGCTGACGCATCTGCAGAAACTCCCCTTCGCGTACTTCCAGCGCACCCCGACCGGCGACCTGATGGCGCATGCGACCAATGACATCAGCGCCGTCCGAAACGTCGTTGGCCCCGGCATCATGTATCCCTCCGATACGCTCATGACCTTGATCATGGTCCTGACCATGATGGTGATCAAGGATTGGCAGCTCACGCTCCTGGCCCTCGTCCCCCTTCCGCTCGTGTCCTTCGTCGTCTATCGACTCGGCGACATGATCAACAGGAAGTTCACCGAACGGCAGGAACAGTTCTCGCGCCTGACCACACACGCCCAGGAAACATTGTCCGGCATCCGCGTCGTGCGTGCGTACGTCCGTGAAGAGTACGAAGCGGACCGATTTCGCGCCTTAAGCTGGGACTATCTGAAGAAGAACCTCGTGCTCGCGCGAGTGCAGTCGATCATGTGGCCGCTGATGTTCCTGTTGATCGGGTTTTCGATGATCATCACGATGTACATCGGCGGCGTGCGCGTCATTGACGGCCGCATGACGTTGGGAACCCTGACCGCGTTCATTGCGTACCTTGTCATGCTGATCTGGCCCATGATCGCCGTCGGCTGGGTGATGAACCTGCTGCAGCAAGGAGCCGCATCGATGTCACGCCTTGCCAAGATCTTCGACATGCCGGCGTCCATCGCGGATTCCGATGCTACCGACCACGGTATCACCACCATCGTCGGCCGGATCGAGTTTCGCGGCGTGTCGTTCACGCATGAGGGTGCCGCGCAGCCGACACTGAAGGCCATCGACCTCACGGTTGAACATGGCACGACCCTGGCCGTTGTCGGCTACACGGGCTCCGGGAAGTCGACGCTCGTCGACCTGATTCCCCGTCTCTATGATGTCACCGCCGGAACGCTCCTCATCGACGGGGTCGATATCCGCCGTATCCCCCTGGCGACGCTCCGCGAAGCGATCGGCCTCGTGCCCCAGGAGACATTCCTCTTCTCCGACACCATTGCGCAGAACGTGCTTTACGGCGCCGCGGAGTATTCCGAGGACCGTCTTCGTCGGTCCGCAGAGATCGCTCAGCTGACGAAGGACATCGAGGAGTTTCCGTTGAAGTACGAAACGGTCATCGGGGAGCGCGGCATTACGCTTTCCGGCGGGCAGAAGCAGCGCGCGAGCATCGCCCGTGCCGTGGCACGCGACCCGAAGATCCTCATCCTGGACGATGCACTTTCCGCCGTCGACACGGACACCGAGGAGCGCATCCTCAAGGGACTGCGCCAGTTCATGAAGAACAGGACGAGCATTATCATCAGCCATCGCATCTCGACCGTGAAGGACGCAGACGCGATCGTCGTCCTGCACGAGGGGCGGATTGTGGAACACGGGACGCACAACGAACTGGTCGCGCTCGGAGGCCGCTACGCCGAATTGCACCAGAAACAACTTTTGGAAGAACAACTGGAGCGCATGTAGATGGCACTGCACGAAGAGGAGATCCTCGGCAGAGCATACGACGCTCGGCTCATGCGCCGGTTGATCCGCTATCTCCGTCCGTATCGCTGGCATGTGGTCCTGGGGATCTTCACGAGCCTCCTCATCAGCGGCATGGAAGCGGTCCGCCCCCTGTTCACCAAGATCGCCGTCGACGTGGATATCGCCAACGGAGACAAGCGCGGTCTGCTCGTCACCACGGCGCTGTTCTTCTCTGTCCTCGTCGTGCGGGGATTCATCCAGTACATCAACGCCTACCTGACGCAATGGATCGGCCAGCGGACCATCTATGACCTCCGGATCGAGGTCTACCGGCACATCCAACGCCTCTCGCTCCGGTTCTTCGACCGCACACCGGTCGGGCGCCTCATCACACGCGTGACCAATGACGTGGAGGTGCTGAACGAGATGTTCTCTTCGGGGATCGTGATGGTCTTCAGTGATGTATTCACGATCATCGGGATCTTCTACTTCATGTTCAGCATGGACTGGCAGTTGTCGCTCGTGACGCTGAGCGTGATGCCGTTCCTCTTCTATGGGACATTCCTGTTCCGCCGAAAGGCACGCGAGGCGTACCGGGATGTGCGGACCCAGGTCGCCCGCATCAACTCCTTCATGCAGGAACACATCACCGGCATGCTCGTCAGCCAGATATTCGGACGGCAAAAGAAGGAATCAGAGCAATTCGCCGAGATCAACGCCGCACACCGGGACGCGAACATGCGTTCCATCTTCGCCTACGCGATCTTCTACCCCGGCGTGGACCTCATCGGGGCCGTGGCGATCGGACTCATCATCTGGTACGCCGGCTTCAATGCCATGGAAGGAACCGTGACGCTCGGAACGATCATGGCGTTCGTCCAATTCAACGAGATGTTTTGGCGTCCGATCCGCGACCTCGCGGAAAAGTACAACATCCTGCAGACAGCGATGGCGTCCTCCGAACGGCTCTTTCAACTGCTCGATGATCAGAGCATCCTTCCGGTACGCCCGGATCCGACCCCGTTGAGCGAGGTGAGGGGAGCGGTCGAGTTTCGGAACGTCTGGTTCGCCTACAATGGATCGGACGGCGACATTCCGCCGGAATGGGTGTTGCGGGATATCTCCTTCTCGATCCGCGCGGGCGAAACGGTCGCATTCGTCGGACACACCGGGGCGGGGAAAACCTCTATTATCAATCTCCTCTCGCGGTTCTATGATGCCCAGCGCGGTTCGATCCTGGTCGACGGCCACGAGATCCGCGACCTCCGCCCGGAAGACTTGCGGCGGCACATCGCGGTCGTGCTCCAGGATGTCTTCCTCTTTTCCGGAGATATCAAGGGCAACATCGGACTGGGGGAACCGCAGATCACCGAGGACCGCATCAGGGCGGCGGCCCGCGTCGTTGGCGCGCATCGATTCATTGAACAACTCCCCGACGGATACGATGCACCGGTCAAGGAGCGGGGAGCGACCCTTTCGGTCGGTCAGAA
This sequence comes from Ignavibacteria bacterium, assembly GCA_041302875.1. Taxonomy (GTDB): domain Bacteria; phylum Bacteroidota; class Ignavibacteria; order UBA10030; family UBA10030; genus JAKAJH01. The sequence continues at coordinate 1,382 of JBFYQI010000326.1, read as the reverse complement.
GCAATTGTTGTCGTTCGCGCGCGCATTGGCCATCAACCCGCGCATCCTCATCCTCGACGAGGCGACATCGAGTGTCGACACGGAGACCGAGATCCTGATCCAATCCGCGATCCGTAAACTGCTGCATGGCCGCACCTCGATCGTCATCGCGCATCGGCTTTCCACCATCCAGACCGCAGACACGATCATCGTTCTCCACAAAGGCGAGATCCGCGAAATGGGCTCACACCAGGAACTGCTCGCCCGCAACGGCATCTATCGACGCCTCTACGACCTGCAGTACAAGGATCAGGAACCGCGCGCTTGACGCGCTTGCAACTCCTTTCCTCCTTCTCTACATTGACGCCACACGAACTTCGGAGGCAGCATGTCGTTCACCGACAAGGTCGTCACGATCGAACGTCACATCATCGAGGAAGAACAGGCGCACCCGGGCGCGACAGGACAACTGTCCGCCATCCTGCGTGAACTCACCCTTGCCATCAAGATCATCTATCGCGAGGTCAGCAAGGCAGGCCTGGTCAACATCCTGGGGCTCGTCGGCCGGGAAAATATTCACGGCGAACAAGTAAAGAAGCTCGACGCCTTCTCGGATGAGAAGATCTTCCAAGCCATGGACCACGGCGGGCATCTGTGCGTCATGGCATCGGAGGAACACGAAGACATCATCCCCATCCCGCCTCAGTACGCGACGGGGAAATACGTTCTGCTGTTCGATCCGCTCGACGGATCATCAAATATCGACGTCAACGCTCCGATCGGCACGATCTTCTCTGTCTACCGACGGATGACCCCATCCGGTCCCGGCATGCTCGAGGATTGTCTCCAACCCGGCTACAAGCAGGTCGTCGCCGGTTACGTCGTCTACGGCTCTTCCACCATGCTCGTGTACACGACTGGTGACGGTGTGCACGGCTTCACGCTCGACCCGAGTATCGGTGAATTCCTCCTCTCGCACGAGAACATGCGCATCCCTTCCAAAGGAAAGACCTTCAGCATCAACGAAGGCAATTCGGTGAACTGGACGGACGGCATGCGGCGCTACATCGAGCATGTGAAGAAGGACGACAAGGCATCCGGACGCCCCTATACGGGACGCTACATCGGATCCATGATCGCGGATATTCACCGGACGCTTCTGACGGGAGGCATCTTCATGTACCCTGCCGATCGGAAGAGCCCCAACGGAAAACTCCGCCTCCTCTATGAGGCAAATCCCATGTCGTTCATCGTGGAGCAGGCGGGGGGACGGGCAAGCAACGGTGTGACCCGGATCCTCGACATCAAACCAACCGCTCTGCATGAACGGACACCGCTGTTCGTAGGCAGCGACGAGGATGTGCGGATCTGTGAAGAGTTCCTGGCGGGGAAACGATGACCCC
>JBFYQI010000325.1:0-2570 GCA_041302875.1 Ignavibacteria bacterium | reverse complement strand
AGGACCCTTCTGCGGGATCGTACATGATCTCGCTGATGATGAGGCAACCTTGCAGATATCGCGAATCGACGGTGAGTGAGAGTGTGTTGTTCGACCATCGCTCATCACCGGCGTTTTCTATGACCGCCCAAATGGTCGTTCGTCCTGGCGACAGAGAATCAGCGGCGAACACGATGATCGTCGAATCACCCGGGAGCACCGGCTCGGTTGCAAGGTACTCCGGGAGATGGCGTTCGAAGTTCCCGGAACGACCGAGTGTAATATTCAGCCGAAAGCCGAATGCCGTGTCGCGACCGGGATTCGAGACGACCACGTGAATGGTCATGAATGAACGATCGAAGGCGATGGACCGGACAGCGAGATCACGATCCATCCGTGCAACGCTATTCATGCGGCCCGGCGTGGCACGCACGGAATCCGTCGGGGGAGACCAGTTGGTCGTGTCGGATCCTTCCTTCTCGAAGTCGATCCGTTCCAATGAACGGCCGGTTTGAGGGAATCGCGTCGGGTCGTAGGAAACGCTGTCGATGGGCCGCTCGGAAGGATCGCGCAGGACGACCGCGTCCGGGGTTGTGTTGTTCAACGACGGAAAAGGGACGACAAGAACCGGTACGCTCGGATCCAGTGCATACTGCGCGGCGAGCGCTGCGTCGCGTGTGAGGATGACGTATGAATCAGGCTGGATTTGGGTCATGCGGTCGGCGAGGAGCGCGCGCGTTTTCGTGCTGTTGTCCGAAACGGTCCATCCATTGAGATCGATCGCATGCGGACCGGGATTGGAGATCTCGATCCATTCCGGCTCGTCGTTCAACGGAGCGTACATGAACTCCGTTACGACCAGATCTCGAAGTGCGTATCCAACACGCAGAGATCGTGAAAGCGTGTCCCAGGCGGTGGTGTCGTTCTCAAGCCGGCAATGGAGGCCGATCCAATGAATTCCCGGGCTCAGCGCGCCGAGTGTCAGTGTCTGAACGAATGAATCACCCGGTGCGAGTGCAACGGGATGCCGGTCCATGCGGAAAGGAGTGCGAAAGAGATGCTCCGGGTCTGAACTCAGGAACCATTCCGTACTCCAGCCTGCGACTGAGGTGAGGCCGCTGTTGACGATGGTCGCGCTCGCTTCGCTCGAATCACGGCGTGTGGGTGCCGCCGGCTGAATCTCGATTCGCTGGATCGAAACGCCGAACATCGATGAAGCGGTGACGGTGACGTCGTCGATCCGGAGCACTCCCGAGGAACTCGTGTTGTCCCCAAGGAGCATCCATCGGAAGCGAATGGAGTCATATTGATCGAGTCCGTATCCCTCGAGCGTGACAACGCGTTGGACATACGCGGATGTGCTGGTACTCGTGTCGAATCGCGCGATCGTGATGACCCCCGTGTCCGCGACGGCCAGGAGTGCGAGACGAAATGGAAGCGCCGTGGAAGAGCGGCGTTCCCAGTAGGTGATCGAAACGAGCCGATGCGAACGGAGGTCGAACGAGGGGGATTCAAGGATCTTCGTCGATTGGTTGCCGGTTGCGGAGATGCACGAAGGGGCCGATCGTGCCGACGTCGTGCTGAACGAGAAACCGGCGGCAGACCAGCCTTCCGGCAGCGAAGATGATCGGTCGAAGTTCTCGTGGAACGGATAGGTGCCGATCTGGGCGTGTGCCTGAACGGTCAGGAGCAGAAACTGAATGACGAACAGCGAGCGGACGTGCAGCAGAGTGGACATCGTTCCCCCCGTGGATGGCGCATTGCATGACGATTGCTTGTGTTTCCCACAGAATATCGTTACAATTGAGTGCTTCCGCGTACTATTCTCCCGAAGTTGCAGGTAGAAACCATGCTCAATCCCCGTCCGAATAAAGTCCTGCTGGTCGAAGACGAAGATTCATTGCGCTTGAGCCTTGAGATCAAGCTCAACATGACCAACCAATATCACGTCACATCCTGTGCATCGGGTGAGGACGCGATCGAGCGGCTTCAGGGAAACGCGTACGATATTATTCTGCTCGACTTCCGGTTGCCGGGGCTTTCGGGTCTCGACGTTCTGAAATGGATGCAGGAACATAAGATCTTCACTCCGGTCATCCTTCTGAGCGGACTCGACAGCGGTGAGGTTCCCCTCGAAGCCATGCGCCTCGGCGCGTACGATTACATCCGCAAAGCGCACATGGACTATGAGGGATTGACCCTCGCGATCGAGAATGTCTATGAGCGCTATCTATACCGGATGGATCTTACCAGACGGGAAAAGCAGGAGCTTGAGCAGAAACAGCGTCAACAGGAACTCGAGACACTTCGCACCTTCCAGAACAGCGTGACATCGATCGGCCAATTCGCCGAGAATGGCTTGACTGGGCTCCTGCGCAAACTGGAGGTGCACTACGAATTTCTCCAGGCGTCTGAGCACGCCGCGGACCGGGTGCGGTTCCTCTCAACGCTCGAAGAGCTCAAGCGGGACGTCGAGTTGGTGGCCAGCGGCGTCAAGTCCATGGTGGACCTCTCCTCCCTGGTCGCGCAGAAACTGAGCGGCATCGATCATTCGGGCGAATCGGAATCGTGATCACTCTTCTCACGTACGG
>JBFYQI010000313.1:0-4922 GCA_041302875.1 Ignavibacteria bacterium | reverse complement strand
AGACTCTTGCGGCCGGCCTTTCGCCGTCGGCTCAGTACCTTGCGTCCATTCTTGGTCGCCATACGGGCACGAAATCCGTGCTTGTTGGTCCTCTTCCGACGATGGGGTTGGTATGTACGCTTCATGGTGCTTCCTGGTAATTGGATATTCGATACTAAAACATTAATGTACAAAAAAAAAGAAAGGCCTGCAAGAATCCACATACTCCACGCAGCCACTCAATGCCCGATTTGTAATCTTTCCTCTTGCATTCTCACCTCCGCGGTGTTATAATGAACGCCCCTTTAATGGGGAAATCGTGTGTGTTGATAACTTGTGGATCGTATTTGACACACGGAAGAAGGGCACGTCAGAATCGATTTGATAGGGTTTTCTCGGCGCGTGCTCGTTGTGGATAACCTGTTCGGCGAAGAGGCTGTAGTCGTTTGAAACCAAGCAGTTGAACGCTCGCTCTCAAGCGTACCCTCCGCTGAAATCCCGTTCGCATTGGAATTCGGTTGTGCACAGATGTGGATGACACTGTGGATAACAGGTGTCTTCACGGTCCAACCGGTGAAACTGAAACGATCGTCATGGCGCTGCCGCTCACCGTTCAGCAATCATCTCCCGCAGAATCCGCAACTCCTGAGTTCATCTGGTCGAAATGTCTCCGCATCATCGAACCCGAGATCTCCACGCTGAGCTATAAGACCTGGTTCCAGCCCGTTGTTCCCATCAAGCTGAACGGCGATCACCTGACGGTCCAGGTTCCCAGTCAGTTCTTCTATGATTGGTTGGAGGAACACTACGCGACGCTCATCGGCAACACGGTGAAAGCTGTTCTGGGGGATTCGGCGAAGCTGTTCTACTCGGTCGCGTCGGAGTCCGTGGTTCCGGAGCCTCAGGCAGAGACGGTCATGCCTCTTCCCGAGCAGGCACAGGCGCATCTGCCGTTCGCACCGCACGTTGCGATGCGCACCGAAAATCTCCTTGCCGTCCCGACGAATCTGAATCCCCGCTACACGTTCGAAAATTTCATCAAAGGGGACAGCAACCAACTTGCCCGTGCGGCCGCGATGGCGGTCGGGAACAATCCCGGCGGAACGTCGTTCAATCCCCTGGTCTTCTACGGCGGTACCGGTCTGGGGAAGACCCATCTGATGCACGCACTCGGCAACTACGCGATCTCCGTCGGAAAAGCAAAACGCGCGGTCTACATTTCCAGCGAAAAGTTCACCGTCGACTTCATCGAGTCGGTGCAATCCGATCGCGTCTCGGAGTTCTCGAACTTCTACCGCTCGATGGACCTGCTCATCGTCGACGACATTCAGTTCTTCGCCGGCAAGGAAAAGACGCAGGACAACTTCTTCCACACCTTCAACGCCCTGTATCAGCACGGCAAGCAGATCGTTCTGTCATCCGACGTCCCGCCCAAGGAATTGAAAGGCCTGGACGACCGGCTCATCTCCCGCTTCCAGTGCGGATTGACCGCGGACATTCAGCCCCCCGATCTCGAAACGCGTATCGCCATTCTCCAGAAGAAGAGCCAGGAGAACGGGCTGGAGCTTTCGTCGGCCGTCATCGATTTCATTGCGGCGAACGTGAAGAACAACATCCGCGAGCTTGAAGGGGTGTTGATCAGCATGCTTGCGCGCGCGTCGCTGGAGAGCCGCGAGCTGACCATCGACCTCGCAAAGGATGTGCTGCGCATCGTGGTGCACGAATTGCGTTCGCCGATATCGATCGAGCAGATCCAGACGACGGTCGCGGAGCACTTCGATCTCCCCGTTGACCAGCTTCGCGCTAAGACACGGAGGCAGGAGGTGGTGATCGCGCGGCAGACGGCGATGTTCCTGGCGAAGGAGCTGACGAATTCATCGCTCAAGACGATCGGGCTGCATTTCGGCGGCCGCGACCACAGCACGGTCATCCATGCCTGCCAGGCGGTGGAGGAGCATGCCTCGACGAACGAAGATTTCCGGCGCCAGCTGGAATCGTTGCGAAAGCGGGTCAGCCTACGTTAGAAGAAATCACGCAGAGAGCGCAGAGGGGAAAAGAGAGGTCGCAAGAAAGAATTCTAATGGGGGTGAGTCTGCGGTAGTAGATGGATCGTAGAGAGCGCAAAGTAGACAAAGAGCACGCGGAGATCGTTAAGTAAACGAGACTCTGCGCGCCAATCTTTTTTTCCACGGTTTTTGATTTCTCTCCTTTCTTAGTAACTTCCTCTCAGCAGCTCTACCATTTCAGTTCATCTTCGCTCGGAGTCCTCATGCCGAAGCGTTCCCGCTCGTCCGACCGTTCCTACGCACCCGCACCCGTTCACGCATCTCTTCCCCTGGAGAAACTGCGCTGGCAGTGCGATCCGAAATCGCTCGGTGTACGCACGACCGATGACGTCAAACCGTCGCACGACATCATCGGACAGGAACGCGCGCTCCGCTCTCTGCGTGTCGGCCTGGAAATGACACACTTCGGCTACAACATCTTCGTCTCCGGACTCTCCGGTACCGGCCGCACCACGACCATCAAACGGATGCTCCAGGAGTTCGAACACACGAAAGGCCGTGTACGCGATCATTGCTACGTGCACAGTTTCAAGAATCCTGATATGCCGATGGCCATTGCGCTTCCGGCGGGTCAGGGCCGCGCGTTGAAGCAGGACATGGAAGGATTCATTGCGGACCTCAAGCGAAATGTCCCGGCTGTTTACGAAGGTCACCGCTACCAGCAGGCCCGGAAGAACGTCGTCCAGCATTTTCAGGATCGCCAGCGAACCATCCTTCAGGACTACGAACGCCGGGTGAAGGAACGCGGCTTCGAACTTGTGCAGGTCCAGATGGGAAACGTCACCCGACCGGAAGTTGTGCCGGTGCAGAACGGACAGCCGGTCGGGATGGAGCAGATCGAGGCGCTCGTGCAAAAGGGGGAGATCGCGCGCGCGGACTTCGACCGGATGCGCGCCGACCTTGCGGAATTCGAAAAGCAAATGGGGACCATCTTCCGCGAACTCCGGAACATCGAAAAGCGCGTTCAGGATTCCGTGCGAGAACTGGACGAGAAGATCGTCATGCCCGTTGTGGACGAGGCGATCGCCGTGCTTCGCGCGACCTACGACTGTCCCGCGGTTCAAGCCTACCTCGTAGACCTGCGCGCCCACGTTGTCGACAACCTCGAACGGTTCCGACAGCAGCCGGCCGCTCCGCCGCAGGAGGGAGAGGAAGAACCAGAGGCCGACGAATTCACGGAGTTCCAGGTGAATGTGCTTGTCGACAATGCAGAGACAACCCACGTCCCGATCATCATCGAAACGAATCCGAAGTACAAGAACATATTCGGAACGGTCGACCGGGAGTTTGCCAAAGGAGGAATTTGGCGGACCGACTTCACCAAGATCAAGGCGGGCTCGCTCCTTCGTGCCGACGGCGGATACCTGGTCCTCAATGCGCTCGACACGCTCATCGAGCCGGGCGTCTGGCAGGACCTGAAGCGCACGCTGCGCACCGGGTTGATGGACATCCAGACGTACGAGCCGACCTTCGGCTTCGCACCAATGGGACTGAAGCCCGAGGCCATTCCGATCAACGTCAAGGTGATCATGATCGGCGACACGGATGTCTATCAATTGCTGTATCACCGTGACGACGACTTCAAAAAGATCTTCAAGATCCGTGCGGACTTTGACTTCGAGATGAAGCGGGACAAGAGTGCGCTCGTTCAGTACCAGCGATTTGTCAAGATGTTGTGCGATGACGAGACATTGCTCCCGTTCGATGCGACCGCTCTCGCGCAGATCATCGAGTTTGGCGTACGCCTGGCCGGCAGCCGGAGGAAGATCTCGACGCGGTTCAATATCATCGCGGATGTGGTGCGGGAAGCGGAATATTGGAAAAAGAAGGAGACATCCGTCGTCAGTGGTCAGGAGTCAGTGGTCAGGAGTCAGAAGCGAAAAGGACCTGGGGCGGTGACGGGGGCGCACGTTGACAAAGCGATCGCGGAGCGCATCTATCGGGTGAAGCTCATCGAGGAGAAGATCCAGGAGATGATCGACGACGGTTCGATCATGATCGATGTGAAGGGATCGGTGGTCGGACAGGTGAACGGCTTGTCGGTGTACGACATTGGCGAGCACGCCTTTGGAAAGCCGGCACGGATCACCGCGCGGACGGCCCTTGGGCGAAGCGGCGTCATCAACATCGAGCGCGAAGCGGAGATGAGCGGACGAACGCACAATAAAGGGGTCGCCATTCTGAGTGGGTACTTCCGGAGCCAGTTCGCGCAGGACAAGCCGCTGGTCATGGATGCGAGCATCACGTTCGAGCAGTCGTATTCGGGCGTTGATGGCGATAGCGCATCGTCGACGGAGATCTACGCGATCCTTTCGAGCCTCTCGGGCATACCTATCCGGCAGGACCTTGCGGTGACAGGCTCGGTGAATCAGAAGGGAGAGATCCAGCCGATCGGCGGGGTGAATCTGAAGATCGAGGGATTCTTCGACGTCTGCAAAGCGCGCGGATTGACAGGGAAGCAGGGCGTGTTGATTCCGCATCAGAATGTGGGGGAATTAATGTTGCGGGAGGATGTCTGCACGGCGGCGCGTAAAAAGCAGTTTGCCGTATTCGCTGTGCGCACCGTCGAGGAGGGAATCGAGCTCCTGACCGGCGTAAGCGCGCGGACGGTCTTGGAAAAGGCGAATAGGAAACTTCAGGAGTATGCGGAGATGTGGAGGAGGTTTGAGGGAAAATAAGACATTTGTGATTGTTGAATTGTGATTGTTGATTGTGATTGGGTGATTCTCTTTGAAGTCGCATCGGCGTGGGATTCTGATCATTGTGCTGCTTGTGCTCATCGTTCTTGCGGGGACGGTGGGATATCATGTCATTGAGGGATGGTCGTGGTTCGATTCGCTGTATATGACGGTCATTACGCTTGCGACGGTCGGGTAC
>JBFYQI010000271.1:0-4331 GCA_041302875.1 Ignavibacteria bacterium | reverse complement strand
GGCATGCCGTGCAATCCGACGATATTCATCTGCACCATCGACTTTCCGCCCCCCTGAGCAGCATTGACGGCGACCAGCTGGAATCCCATATTCGAGCCGGGGAGGTTCGCAGTCCGGACCTCCGTTGGACCTTCCGCCCCAAAGACCGATGTCGGAATCAATGTCTGCTTCTTCTTTTCGGTTACGATCTCGAGCTTTGCACCGATGGTCATCTGCCCCATCGCCCCCATTTGTCCGCCGTGGGCATTCATTTCAAAACCAACGAACGTCACCTGCATCGGACCGATCGTCATCGGTTCTCCTTTGACCAACTCGACGACCTGCTGTCCTTCTCCCGCGTGGGACGATGTCCCCTCTTCCAGCGAAACGGGTTCAATGTAGAAATCCCGCGTCAGAAAACTTGCATAATCCGGATTCCGCATCAGGCTGTTGTTGTACGTGCTCTCATACATGACCGGGGCGAGCACGGTCGTGCCTCCGTCCTTCTCCGCTTGAACAAGAAACTCCCACTTTCCGTCATCGCGTTGTTTCGCACCAAGGTAGGTCACCGTGTATCCAAGCACTTCCTTCGGTTGATTCATCGGCAGGGACGCAGCCTGCTTCTCTCCGTAGCGGCCGGAGGCGATGACGCCCAGCAGGAGCATGGCTAATCCTGCATGCGCGAGCGCTCCACCAACCAGCGACGCCTGCTGGCGTACGAGGCGGAACCCGTGCTCCACGCTCACCACCATTGCGAAGACCGCGGAAAAACAGAGCGCGAGCGCAGCGATATCGGTCACCCCCATCATTCCCAGGACGACGGTCAGAACGACCGCGATGCCCAGCGGAACGGCCAACCGTTGGATGAATCCCGCCGCCGAGGACTCGTTCCATTTCACCTTGAGGCTGAATCCGAGCAGGATGGTCATCAGCACCGCGAGCGGGAGGTTGGACTTATCGTAAAAAGACGGTTCCACTGATGCTTTTCCAAACGGCAGGATCTTCGACAACAGCGGCCAGCTTGTTCCGAACAGAATGACCAGCGCGCTGACTCCCATGACCAGGCTGGCGATGGAGAGCATCGATTCACGAGTCATCCAGTCCGAGGTCGGAGCGGTCGTTTTGAGGTCTCCCCTGCGGCGCCACACCATCCCGAACCCGAGGACCGCGGAACCCACGAGCCACAACACAAGTAGCGTATAGGCGTACATTCCGGGATCAACGAAGGAATGCACGGAGGCTTCTGCGAGGACCCCGCTTCTTGTGAGGAACGTACTATACACGACAAGCAGGAACGCGGCGATCGCAAGGACGAAATTCGTTCGCGCCAGTCGTCCGGTGAGCAGCTGGATCAGCATTGTGTGGATGAGAATAATGCTGACGATCCACGGGATGAGGGACGAATTCTCGACCGGATCCCATCCCCACCAGCCTCCCCAGCCCAGCACGCCGTACGCCCAGTATCCCCCGAGGATCAGTCCGGCGCCCAGCGAAACACCGCCGAAGAGCACCCAAGGAAATGCCTGCCTGATCCAATCGGAATAACGCTTCTGCCACAGCGCAGCGATCGCCATGGTGAACGGCACGGCGAGTGCGGCGAATCCAACGAACAGAACGGGGGGATGGATGATCATCCAGAAGTTTTGCAGAAGCGGATTGAGGCCTCTGCCATCCTGGGGAATCAATCCCACGGGCACTTCCGCATCCGCCTGCCAGATATACTGGAACGGTGATTTCGAGGAAAGCAGGATCAAGAGGACCGACATCACGGCCGCGTAGATAGCCATGACCTCATGCTCCGTGTGCTTCCGCGACGCGTACCGTTGGAGGAAGATGCCGACAAGTGTGGCAAACAACGCCCAGAGGAGGAAGCTCCCTTCCTGTCCCGCCCAGAAGGTCGTCACAAGCAGGGACAACGGAAGGTCCCTCGAACTATATCCCCAGATATAATGGTACTCGAATCGGTGCTGCAGGATGTACGTCATCAACAAAGCGGAAGCGACAGCGACCCCCGCGCTTCCGAGCCAGAACAGCTGTCTGCCGAGTCCTTCATACTTCGCGGCCGATGTGGATCGGTAGTAGAAGAACGCCGATCCGATGAATGCCGCAAAGGTGATCCACACAACAACAGTTCCGATCATGCACGACTCCTCAGGATGAAGGATTATAAAACCGAAAGAGGCGAACGATGCGTCCGCCTCTTGCCGGGGAGAACATCACATCCTACAACGTAGCACAACGAAGCGCTCCTTTTCAGAATCCGGTTGTCCGCAACAGCCCCAGTCTCATCTTCTTCTGCGCAGCGGCCTCGGTGCCAAACACATTCCGCTTGCCGTTCACATGCTTTGACTTGTCGATAAAATTCCCCGCCGCGTCGATGACATCGGCATGGCACGTCGCACATGCATTCAACGCGAAGCTGAAGTGCCCCGCCGGGGCGATCGCGTGGCAAGTTCCGCATGCAGCGTCGCCGGCACCGCCAGTCCATGACGGCTGCGCGTTCGCTCCGGCCATCAGGGAATCCGTGTAGAAGTTCTGATAGGACGGCTGTGCAGCGCTCCGGCGTAATACCCAATTCCCATGACAATACGTATTGCTGCATCGGCCGGTTGAGGGATTGTACGTCGGCGTCGGGACCACGCGGCCCGCGTCCGTTTGCGTCAATGCGACCGGTCCGTTGAACGCGATCTCGGCGACGCCATCCGAGCCCAAGTGTCCAGCCGCGAAGGTCGTGGATGGTACGTTGTGACATTCCTGGCATTGCGCCGTCGCACCGCGTACGTTGGTGCTCAGGTGCTTCGCATGCGCGCCCGTCGAAGGGGCCCACGACGTCGTGTCAGCTGCAGCGCCGCGGAAATCACCATGACACGTGTTGCACGCTTCGGGCGATTTCGGATTGTTCGACGCATCACGATGACATCCCAACACCATGCAGGATGTTACTCCAACAGTCCCTCCGGCATAATCAGTTCCGTGGCATACTTGACACGCGCCGAACGAATAGCCGGCGGTGCGAAGTGATGCAGGATGACTCGTGCCGATCCCCGCCACATGCGGATACGACGGATGGCACGTGAAGCAGGACTCCCCGCTTGAACCACCGGCGTGATCTTCACCGTGACATCCGCGGCATTCGACCGTCGCCCAACTCCGCGCCTTCAAATAGTGACCATGGGAACTGCCGGACGCGACGTTGGTCCAGGCCGGCAAGTGCGGATACGAATTGTGACACCGGTAGCAGGACTTTGAGGGGTCGCCTGCACCGCGGTAGTCCGTGCCGTGACATTCCTGACATTCGACGGAGTTGTATCCTTTCCCCTTCAGATACGCGCCATGGTAGCTCGCGTTCGTGTTATCACTCCACGTCTCGGGATGAGGATACGTCGTGCCGTGGCATTGCGAGCACGATTCGCTGCTGATCCCTCCCGCAAGTGATGCGCCGTGACAAGTCACGCAGGAGGAGAGATCATAGTCGGCGTTCTGCAACGCAACGCCGTGGAAGTTGACCGGATCGGACGGATTGAGCCATCCGGATGGATGCGCCTTCGCCTGTGGTGCGACCGGCGGAATATCCTTCGAGAGCTCGCTGCACGAGACCAGGAACAAGGCCAGCACAGCCGTCGCGAAGGAAAGAAGCAAGGAAGAGTTCGACGTTTTCATTTCGCTGTGCCCTGATCAGTTGTGACAATACCCGCAGAATCCACGTCCCTTCACACCGCCCGGACGGGCGTTCGGGTCCGTGTGACAGAAGTAACATCCGGAACCCGGGTCGGAATGCCAGGTCCCTTCATCGTCGCGCATCGCGCTAAAGGAATGGAACTTCGGATTCGTTCCCTTCCGTCCGTCATGGTCGTAGTGACACCGCACACATGTCGGGTCGGCGCCCTGCGCATCATGACAGCCGATGCACGACTCGATGTCCCGCCGAGCCAATCGCGGATGATCGACGAACTTGAACGAGGCCTTGTTGTGCGACGCGGGCCAGAAGGAATCTTGTGTGACGTTCCCACCCGCTCCGTGGCACGTATTGCAGAAGGTCTCCTTGGAATGACACGATTCGCATTCCTGCGTGTGGCCCTTGGCGGAGATCCCATGCGTGAATCGGAAATTCAGGTCGTGGACCTTCACGAGGTTCATCCCCTGTCCACGGTCGATGGCGGTCAGGCGTGCGGTGCGCGGAGAGACAAGGTCTCGTCCCGGCATATCAACCTTGACCAGATCGGCGCTATTGTGGCAGTCGACGCACGATTCCTGCGTGTGGCATGCCGCACACGTCGCATCCCCCATCCGCGCGGGGATCTTGTGCTCCTTCACAAAGTCGGTCCGATTATGTTCGCGCGGTCGAAGCGATG
>JBFYQI010000251.1:0-10021 GCA_041302875.1 Ignavibacteria bacterium | reverse complement strand
CCCAGATCCGTTCCCGGGACCGAGCGGTCACGCACGCGCCCCAACAGCGAGCGAACGATCAGCACGGCTACGATCATCGCGATGATGAGGACCACTTTCGGCGCGTAATCGGGAAGGCTCTCGATCGACAGGGGCGTTTCCTTCGTGACGAAATCGACCTCCTGGAGGTTCGTGCCGAACTGCATGTTGACCACCGAGATCTCGTCCCCCCGTTGCTGGCTGAAACCGACGGCCCGCTTGACGATATCACCCAACTGCGTCATTTCTTCCTGCGTCCGGGGCACATAATCGCTGACGGTCTGTCCGTCACGCTCGGCCGTCTTCTGCGACCCGTTCACCATCGTCGCAATGGAAAGCCGCTTGATCGCGCCGACGCTCTCGACGATGTGCTCCATCGTCTTGTTCACTTCGTAATTGGTCAATGAGGTTGTGCGGGTCGACGGAGCCACGGAATCGCTCATCACGGTCCGCTCTTCCGTCGTCTGTTCGCTGCGGACCACGGTGTTGTCCGGGTCATACTGCTCGAGATTCCGCTCAACCTGCCGGAAGTCCAGTTCCGCGTTTACCTGCACGATCGCGTTCCCCGCGCCGAGGACGCCGTCCATCAGGGTCTGCGCCTTCTGCGATAAGTAGTTGTCGACCTTCTGCTGGAGTTCGTACTGCGTCGAGGTGAGTGCGGTCAGCGAATTCGGCTTTGCGCCTTCGGACAGGAGCGAACCGCGCGCATCAATGATGCTGACGTTGTTCGTTTCGAGTCCTTCGACACTGCTCGAGATCAGGTGCTGTATGCCCTGGATCGTCTGGCGGCTCAAAGGGCGGCTGGATTTCAACTTGAGGACGACCGAAGCCGTTGCAGGCTTTTCGTCTTCTTTGAACAACGCCTTTTGGGGAACCACAATGTGAACGCGCGCGCCTTCGACCTCATCGATCTGGAGGATCGTGCGGGCAAGCTCTCCTTCGAGGGCGCGACGGTAGTTGATCTTCTGAACGAAATCGGAAACGCCGAGGTTGGTCCGGTCGAAGATCTCGTATCCGATAACGCTGGAATGCGGGAGCCCTTCACCGGCAAAGGTCAGACGCAGGTCGTAGATCTGCTGTTTGGGAACTTGAATGGCTTTCCCCCCGTCCTCGAGGACATAGGGAATGTTCTGCTCTTTGAGCCGCTCAACGATCTTTGACGCGTCTTCGGGATTCACATTGCTGAACAGGGTCCCATACGAGGGACGGTTCAGCACGCTGACGAGAAGCACGATCAGAACGATGGAACCGATCGCGACTCCGCCGATCGTGAGACGTTGGGCGGGAGACAACCGTCGAACGAACACCGAGAGTTGGTTCGACCCGTATGGATCAGCCATAGACTAAACCTGCATGCGCATCAATTCCCGATACACGTCGATGGCCTTGTTGCGAACTTCCATCAGCAGGTCGAAGCTGGTGCGGGCTTTTTCCACCGCGACCATGACTTCATGCAGATCGGAGGCTTCACCGGTGACCATCCTGTCAACGGCTTTGCCTGCTTCTTGCTGGAGGTTGTTCACGTCCGAGAGCGCCTGGTTCAACACTTGTCCGAAGGATTGGTTAGTCTCCTTCAGCGTCTTGTTGATCTGGCTTCCCGTGGCCGGTGCATCGACGTTCGGTAGTAACGTCAGTCCCTGACTGATTTTCATCTCCCTATCCTCTCCGATCGACGACCGTTCCGGTGGTCACCGCGTTCCGCGAACCGTCGCGCCCGTAGGCGTGATACTCGCGGATCTGCTGCGCCGCCGATGGAAACAGTTCTTCAAAGAAATTCTTCTCGTCCTGCGTCAACACGTCCCCCGACGTCTCCGCGGGCATCCTGCCTGCGGCGCGCGCTTGTTCCGCCTCGAACGACGGAGCGAAGGGCTTGACCGGCGCGCCGTTCGACTGCGAAGGCTGCTGCGGCGCGGGGGGAACGATACGGATGTTCTGCACATTCATGGTCAGATCTCCAGCGCATCACGCGACATTTGCTTCTGCCCGTTGACGACGGTGACGTTCGCTTCGTATGCCCGCGTCGCCGAGATCATGTCGACCATCTCGGTCACGACGTTCACGTTGGGCATGCGCACGTACCCGTTCGCATCCGCGTCGGGATGGCTGGGGTCATACGTTAAACGGAAGGGGGCGTCGTCCGTGCTTTCGCGCGATTCGACGCCCGTGGGGGTGGAGCTCGATGTGCCGACCGGGACGAGGCCGGTCTCAAAATGCCTGGTGTTCGTCGTGGCGAGGCGGCCGCCGATCGACTGGAGAATCCCGCCAAAGGTCTTCCCTGTGGTGGCGGCAAAGGCAACAACCTTGCGGCGATACGGTTCACCGTTCTCGGTTCGTGTCGTCTCAATGTTCGCCATGTTGGTCGCGATCGCATCCATGCGCTTTCTCTGAGCGCTCAATCCCATAGCGCTGATGTTCAAGCCTGCGAAGAGGCGATCGATCTTCATGCCATTCCTCTTATGCTTTTTTGCAGACCGCGGAATGTCTCGCCGAGAAGCTTGGACGAGAACTTGAATCGTATCTGGTTCTTGGCCAATTCGGCCATTTCGTTGTCGATGTTCACGTTGTTGGGAACGCCGTCGTTCGGGTCGATCGGACTGAGGCCAGCCGACGCCGCATCCACCACTTGCACGTGCTCTTTTCCATCAGGGAGACCCCCTGCGATCATGTGCTTCTCGTTGGTAAGCGCCGGCCGAAGCAGCGGCTGCTCCATTGCCCCGGAGAGCTCTTGATCAAACGTCACAGCCTTCGCCCGATATCCGATCGTCGTGATGTTGGCGATGTTCGACGCGATGACCTTGTGCCGCGCCGAATAGGCGTCAAGTGCCTTGTTCAGAATCGGGATGCGCGTAGAATCGAACAGTTTCATGTATCTGGCTCTCTCCGGGTTTCTTATACTCAACCCGAGTGCCAGAGGGAGGACAACAGAAATGTGGTGATTTTGAAGAAAAAACGGAGATTTGGTGATTTGGTGAGGGGGGGGGAGGTGGCTGAGGAGAGACAGGTGTTCGCTACTCGTCATCATACTCCAGGTTCACGACGGCGTGCTGACCGCACGTGCAGATGAACTCGATGGATTCGATCAATTCGCCATTCCGATGGATCACGACTTCGGGGGCGTGGGAGTGGGACGGCTCCGCGGCGGCGGGATCATCCTTGGGGGTGTGGGCGATGCTTGTCTGTCGGATGATATTTCCGCGAGTCATCCCCGTTACGACATGAGCACGGTCGATCGATCCGAGATCGCGGAATCCATTCGTATCATCAGGCGGCGTCAACATTGTTGCCCTCTAGACAAAGACCTGCGTAAGCGTTTTGGGAATATCATTGAGCGGTACGACCGCATCCGCAATGCCATCCTCGACGACGGCTTTCGGCATGCCATAGACCACGCAGGTCTCCTCGTCCTGCGCGATGATGTATCCCCCCTTCTTCTTCACGTCCCGCAATCCTTCAAGGCCATCCTTCCCCATGCCGGTCATGATCAGTCCAACCATTGGCGCATTGACGACATTGACTGCGGACTGGATCATGATATCAGCGGAGGGATGATAGAGCGTGTTTTTCGGCTCGTCGGAAACGCGGACCCGCACCTGTCCCCCCGATCGTTCGAAGGTCATATGTCTTCCCCCCGGCGCAATAAGAACCGTCGCCGGCTCGAGCGGTTCGCCGTCGACCGCTTCGTGCACCTCGATCGCGCTCAAGCCGTTGAGGCGGTCTGCCATCGACTTCGTGAAATGCGGCGGCATGTGCTGAACCACGGCGATGCCGACGGGAAAACCCGCGGGGATCTTCGGAATGGTCTGCAACAGAGCCATGGGACCGCCGGTCGAGATGCCGACCACGACGGCGCGATAGTCCTTGCGTTCGCTCTTCTTGACGAAATGTTGTTGAACGGGGAGAGGTTTGGGACCAACACCCTGCACGCCCTGCGCAGAGCTCCTGATACGCTGAAGCCGGAAGGTCAGCGAGCGGCTCTGCACGATCTCCTTGACCTTCGTGACCAGTTCTTCCTTGATCTTGACGATGTCCAACGAGACGTACGAAAGTTCCTTGGGAATGAAATCGACTGCGCCGCGCGACAATGCTTCCAGCGTGGACTGGGCTCCCTCGGTCGTCAGTGAGCTGATCATCAGCACCGGCAGCGGCATCTCTTTCATGATGATGCCGAGCGCGGTCAAGCCGTCCATTCCGGGCATCTCGATGTCCATCGTGACGAGATCCGGCTTGAACGCCTTGATCTTTTCGATCCCCTCGCGACCATCGCGCGCGGTGGCCACCACTTTGATCATCGGATCGGATTCGAGCATCATCGAAAGCGACTTCCGCATAAAGGCGGAATCGTCGACGACGATGACATTGATCGTCTTGCTCACGCGTTTGTCCTTCCGGCCGCCTACGACCGTGTTGAATGGAGGCGCATCATTTCCGCGACGTCGACGATCATGATCACGCGTCCGTCGCCCAGGATCGTCGAGCCGGCAATGCCGCGCACGCTCCCCAGATATTCACCCAGTGATTTAATCACCACTTCCCGTTGCCCCAGCATGGAATCGACCACGATGCCCAGGCGCTTTTCCGCCAACCCGATCACGACGACATAGATCCATTCGGAATCTTCCCCGTTCGTCCGACCACCCAGGACCTCGCGGATGCGCGCAAGCGGGAGGACCATATTGCGGAGCCGGATGACCTCCCGTTTGTTGATCGTGGAAACCTCCGAACGCTGGATGCGCACAACCTCGACGACCGAATCGAGCGGTATACTGTAGATCTCGCCCCCCGCCTCGACGAGCAGCGCCTGAATGATGGCGAGCGTCAACGGGAGTTTGATGATGAATTTGCTGCCGACATTGATCTCGGACTCGATGTCGATGGTCCCCTTCAGCTTCTGGACGTTCGTGCGCACAACGTCCATCCCCACGCCGCGCCCGGAAACGTTCGTCACCTTCTGCGCCATGCTGAACCCGGGAAGGAAGACAAGATTGTAGGCATCCTTCACCGCCATTTCCGCGGCTTCCGCCTCGGTCAAAAGCCCCTTTTCGATGGCCTTCCGCTTCAGTTTATCCGGGTCCATTCCCTTTCCATCATCCTGAATGGAAATGACGATATGGTTCCCTTCGTGATCCGCCCGGACGACCACCTTCCCGCGAGCAGGCTTCCCCTTCGCGACGCGCTCGTCCGGCGACTCGACACCGTGATCTGCCGCGTTCCGAATGAGATGCACGAGCGGGTCATTGAGCTCTTCGATGAGCGATTTGTCCAACTCGGTCTCTTCGCCGAAGATCTCCAGATCCATTTCCTTCTTCATTTCCTTGGACAGCTCGCGGATCAGCCGGGGGATCTTGTTGAACACTTTCGCGATGGGAACCATGCGCGTCTTCATCACCGCCATCTGGAGTTCGGTCGTGATGAAGTCGATATGCGAATTCGTTTCGAGCAGTTCCCGCGAAATGGGGACGTTGTCGTACTGCTCGTTCATTTGATGGGAGATCTGCGAGAGCCGGTTTCTTCCCAGCACCAATTCGCCGACAAGATTCATGAGCGTGTCAAGACGAGTGACATCGACGCGGATCGTCGAATCGACCGATTTCGCCGCCGCAGGTTGTCCGCCAGCTTGGGGAGACATCATTCCCGGCTGAGGTACAACGGATTCTTTCTCTTCGGCGTGCGCGGGGGGCTCATCCGTCAGATTCTCCAGCGGATTCTCTTCTTCGGCTTCCACGGCTTCGGGCGCATCGGCAGGCGCTGCCGCGGCGGTCGAGGCGGAGCGAAGCTCGACGGTTCCCCCGGCCGCGATCACGGAAAGTTTGTTCTCAACCCCCGCCAGGTCCATCGGGTCGTAGTTCCGTTGTTCGATCCGTTCCAACAGGATCTTCAGCAGGTCATACGCCTCGAACATGACGTCCATCTTGTCCGATGTCACGGTCAGTTCGCCTCGCCGGATCTTGTTCAGCACATCCTCGAACTTATGCGCGAGTCCGGTCATCTGCTCGAATCCGAGGAACGAGGAGGTTCCCTTCATCGTGTGGACGGCACGGAAGATGACGTTGTGGAGTTCCGCGTTCCTGGGATCCTTCTCCAACGCCATCAGGTCCTGACCCAACCGTTCAATGATCTCATTCGACTCGACGATGAAGCTGTCGAGGATCTCGGCCATTTCATTCTCAAACGACGGTGTTCCGCCTGTGGTGCTCATTGCAGTTCCTTGTGGAGTGGAATCCGCTTCCGACTCCGGTTCCCTTCATTGCTTCCCGTTCGTGAATTGGCGAACGATCTCGTCCGCATCCGACTGACGCTCGGGCGACTTCGAATATTGCGCGTTCGTGTCGAAGACCTTGTCCTTGAAGTGATTCGGCTCCTCGATGTCCGTTGCCGCCGTCCCGTTCTCGAATCGGAACAGCGCAGAGGCCAACTGTTCCCGGACGCCTTCGATGATGTGCGCAACGCCGGCGATCTGCTGGCTGGTGATATCTTGAACCTGCAGGGAGATCGCAATAGACATGCTTTCTTCCTTCGTCCTTGCCAGGAATTCCTCCGCCAGGCGAAATCCCTCATCGCGCCCCGGGTCGCCCAACTGTGCATTCACATCGGCGACCGCTTCTTCGAAGGGCTTGCGCTGCGCTTCCGGCAGCGCTACGACCGCCGCTTGGAGCTTTCGCACTGCATTATTCGTCTTCTCGACGCTCCGTTTCACGACCGCGAGCTTCTCTTCCGCCTGGGTGATGCGGTTCGTCATCGACTCGAGCACGTTCAGGATCTCGACTGTCGCGCTCTCCGTCGCCTGAGTGACGTTCGACAGTTGCTTCGATGCCTTCGGTATGTGGCTCGTACTCTCTTCGATCGAATGCCGGACATTTTCCAGCAACGGGACGATCTCGCGAATGAGCTGGACCAGATCACGCGCCACGCGTTCCCCAGAGGCGGGTTTGTTGTTGACTGCGCTGTCAGCCATGGACATGTTCTCCTCGTGCCTTGTGAAGCCGCTCGCAGCCATCGCTACGCTTTGGCTTCCGTTGTTTTCAAGATCTGGTCGATCTTCTCCTTGAGTCCCTGCGGAGTGAAGGGTTTGACAATGTAGTTGTTGACGCGCGCCTTCATCGCCTCGATCACGTCGTCCTTGTTCCCTCGCGTGGTGATCATGAGAATGGGAATGCTCTCGAACTGTCCGTTCGCGCGGATCCACTTGGTCAAGTCCAGGCCGTTCATTTCCGGCATGTTCCAGTCGGTGATGACGAAGGTCGGGCTCTCGGTCATGAGTTTTGCCACCGCGTCTTTTCCATCCTGCGCTTCAACGACCTGCTCGTACCCGAGCGTCTTCAGCGCATTGACCACGATGCGCCGCATGGTCAGGGAATCGTCGACGACAAGAAATTTGTGATCTGCCATGGTAGTTCCTGCTTTGCAAATGTGATAATGGTCTATTCGGTCCAGCTCACGTACTTCGACACCTCGTACTGGATCTTCTCGAGGCTGAACGGCTTCACGACATACGAGTTCACCCCCAGCTTCGCCCCCTGCTCTTTGTTGGCCTCGTCGCCCAGCGAGGTCAGGATGATGACGGGGAGATCCTTATAGTCCGGGTTCTCCCGCAGGGCCTTGATCAGCTCGAAGCCATCCATGTTCGGCATGTTGAGGTCCGTGATGACGAGGTCGAACTTGGACTGGGGGAGCTTCTCCAGGGCGTCCATGCCGTCGCAGGCTACGACGACGGAGAAACCCTGCATGCTGAGCGATACCGAAACGAATTTCCGCACGGTCGGGGAATCGTCGACGATCAAGACGTGCTTGTTCATCTGCTCACTCCTTTTTGTACGCGACGGTCTTGGGGAAGTTGATCAGTTTGAACGCCGTCGAAATGCCATGGAGCGATTCCGCATATCCGATGAAGAGGAATCCGCCGGGGTTCAAGCTGTCGTAGAGGTCCGAAACCACCTGGATCTTGGAAGCCTGGTCGAAGTAGATCAGCACGTTGCAGCAGAACACGATGTCGAAGTTGGACATCGTACGCATACGCGACCGGTCGAAGAGGTTCATATGGTCGAACCGAACGTGACTCTTGACCTGGTCCTTCAGATAAAATCGCTGGTCGTCGATCGTGAAGTATTTGTCGAGATAGTGCTTCGGCATGTTGCGCACCGAGTATTCGCGGTACACGCCCTGGCGTGCCGTCTCCAGGACCCCCGTGCTGATGTCTGTTCCGACAACCTCGAGCTCCAGCCAGGGATACAAGGGCTTGATCTTCTCGAGGAACAGCATGGAGATCGTATAGGCCTCTTCGCCCGATGAACTAGCTGAACTCCACACGCGCAGTTTCGCCCGCGGTTGGCCTTTCTTCATCGCGGCGATCTGCGGGACGAGCGTCTTCTCGAACGCCTCGAACTGCGGCTCGTTCCGGAAGAAGAACGTCTCGTTGATGGTGATGGCGTCGTAAAAGAACCGCATCTCCTCGCCGCGACCGTTCAGCGACCTGAGCAATTGCAGGTATCGCTCGAAGTCAGGGATGTTCAACAGCTGCAGCCGTTTGCCCAGACGGCCTTCGAGGAGATATTTCTTGTTATCCTGGAAATAGATGCCGGTCAGCTGATAGATGAACTCCCGGATCGCCTTGAAGGTCGGATCCGACATCTTGATGGTCGTGGCCGGCTTGGGAAGCATCACGGCGCCTGCCGGGGCGATGATCTTGGGGGGCGCGAGAACGGGTTTCGGTGTGATCGGCGACATGATAACGGGCTTCGGTGTGATCGGCGGCATGGGGTCGATCCTCACTGGTTATCTTCGTTGCCGATGGTGTATCCCTTCGACTCCAGCGCGGAGACTGCCATCTCGCGCACCATCTCGTCGTCATCCTGCAGGAACCGGGCAATGAATTCCGGGATGCGTCGATCATCCAAGGGAACAAGCAATTCGATCGTATGAATACGAAGCCAGGGATCGGGATCGTTCATGATGGCATCGAGGAATTCGATCGCCTGATCGCCGTCCAGCCGGAAGAGCGCATCGACGATCGCGCCGCGTGTTTCCTCCCGACATTCGTCCCATGCCTGCTTCAATAGTCCGCACGCCCGCTGCAGCAGGTTGACCTCCGAGTCCATGAACTCCTTTGGGAGGTCGGCATACGTGATGAGGGACGAGGAGCGGCTCAACACGCCGACGACTTCTTTCCCGAGTTTCAAGGTGCCGGATTCGATCAGTTCGACGATGCGAACAAAGACATTGGAGCGAGTGTCCAGCCACGGTGCGAGTTGCGAATCGAGATCTTCATCTATGCCGAGCGTCATGATCAATGCGTCGGTCACATCGTCGCCGGGAACCTCCGTGAGCGCAAGGGCGACGGTCTTGCGGATCGCCCGGTCGTCGTCGTTGAGAGCTGCCAGGAGGTCCGCCTTCAACGCCGACAGGTCGTCGAAGGTATGGCCTGTACGCTGGGCGAGACGCAGCAGCGAGTCGAGGAGGATGTTCCGCAATTTCCCTTTGACGCTGGGAAGCTGCGACCGGAGGACGTTCACCGTCCGCGCAGACCCGACCGCTCCGAGCGATTCTAGAAACGTGTACATGATGACCGGATCGGCGATGCCGGTGCTGAGCGAAGCGACAAACCGCTGTTCGAGGAACGCCGCGGCGGCCGGACCGCCGATCTTCCCCAACGCCTCGATGACGCAGGGCTTTGCATCTTCACGCTTATCATAGAGGGCAACGAGCGCCGGGACAGCGGCATCGTGCCGGATGTTGCCCAGTGCTTCCGCGGCAGACACGACGACATTGGGATCGGGATCGTCAAGCAATTTGACCATGTGCTCAACGGACGCCTTCGCCTGAATGAACCCGAGAATGTCGACGGCGAATTTGCGAACGTCCTGGTCGGCGTCGAACATTGTGGGGAGGAGTGCGGAGACCGACCGGTCCCGCAACTGCATGAGGAGTTCGGCCGCCAGGTTGCGCGTCGTGATGTTCCGGTCGGCGAGGTACTCGACCACCGCGTGGGCGACGTTCTCGTTCCCAATGC
>JBFYQI010000230.1:0-2983 GCA_041302875.1 Ignavibacteria bacterium | reverse complement strand
CCGAGGTCGAAGGAAGATGACCGCTGACGAAAGGGGGGAGATCGCGGAGATTCGATACTTGCGTCGAGAGAATGACCGGAACTCGATGCTCGAGGCATATGTCAGCCAGGTCCCGCATGTTCGCCTTATATGCTTCGTACGCCCGCCAGTACGTGTCGGAGCCACGCGGGACATATTGACCCCGCGCGAGCCGCTCCATGAGGGTTGTCTGCGTGCGCACGGGTTGTTCCGAGGAGAGCCATCCGCGTACTTGTGCGATGATCGAGCGAAGCAGTTGGAATGTCCGGTAATGCACCAGCCGCAACGAGAGGGTAGAGAGAAATCGGGATCCACCCAGGCTCTCCGCCGACGAAACTCCCAATGCACCATAGAACTCATTGTGGCCGTCGTACACGATCAGGAGGTCGGGTCCATAGTTCATGACATCCCGTGTCATGTCGAGGACGGTGTAGCTGTTCGTGGCCGTCATGCCGATGTTGACGACCTCGATGATGCGGTCGGGAAAGGCGGCGCGAAGCCGCTGGCGCAAGAAGGAGGAAAACGACCCGTTGTACCAATACGGATAGCCGACGGTGGTGGAACCCCCGAGGAAGAAGATGCGGTATGTCCCTGGCTGCTTTTCGGCCCGAAAATAGTCCGGCGAACTGCTCGGCGAGAAGGCGACACGGCCGAAATATCGTTCCTTCACCCCAGGATTCAAACGGAAATAGTCGATGCCTCGGATGGTCTCAGAATGAAACAGACGGAGATCCGGCCCATAGTTCAACCATCGGAGGGAAAACTCGAGCAGGAGCAGAACGATGAGAGGGATCGTGGCAAGGACTGTGGCGAAAAGGATTCTCTTCGTTCGGGAAAGAGGGGGTGCGCTCTTTTTGGTGGGCATAGGCACTTGATTCAGTTAATAGCACGGTCAAGAAGCGGAGTATTTAGCACTTTTTCAATCCTTCCGTGAGGCGAATTCATTGTAAATATTGGGCTTTTTGGCTATCTTTGAGTCACTCATGACAAGATTCAAGACTCTTCGAGCGCTTGGTAAAAGCCTGTTCGCTGCATGGATGCGATTCGCGCATCTCCTCGCCATTGTCAACACGACGATCATCCTTACCTTGGTCTATTTCCTTTTGATCGGCCCCATTGCGCTTATCATGCGCATAATACGGAATGACCCCCTGGAGCGAAGAATGAAGGGTGTGGAAACCTTCTGGCGGCCGAAGGAATCGGTTCCTCATTCCCTCGAAGAAGTCCGAAGACAGTTCTAGGCGATTCATGAAGATCCTGGGAATATCCTGTTTCTACCACGACGCCGCAGCGGCGTTGCTGCTCGACGGGAAGGTCGTGGCTGCAGCGCAGGAAGAACGCTTCACGCGCAAGCGGCACGATCCCGATTTCCCGATCAATGCGATCCGATATGCCTTGTCTCATGCGAATCTGAAGGCATCCGACCTGGACTACGTCGTATTCTACGACAAACCGTTCGTGAAATTCGAGCGGATCCTCCAAACGTACTTCGCGACATTCCCTCTCGGCTATCGGTCGTTCCTCAAAGCGCTTCCGGTCTGGCTGAAAGAGAAAATGTGGATTCGCCAGACCATCATGAAGGAACTGGAGTACGATGGCGAGATCCTCTTCACCGACCATCATGTGTCGCATGCTGCGAGCGCATTCCTCCCCTCACCGTACGAAGAAGCGGCCATTCTGACCCTGGATGGCGTTGGAGAGTGGGACACCACGACCATCGGCGCCGGTCGCGGAACCGACATTCAGCTGCAGCGATCGCTCTGGTTTCCGCATTCGCTCGGGTTGCTGTATTCTGCATTCACGTACTACCTTGGCTTCCGGGTGAATAGCGCGGAATACAAAGTGATGGGGCTTGCCCCGTACGGCGAGCCGCGCTATTTCGATATCATCATGCGGGAACTCGTCTCCTTGAAGGATGACGGAAGCTTTCGCCTCAACATGCGGAACTTCACGTACCATTGGGGACTCACCATGACCGGACGGCGGTTCGAACGGATATTCGGTCAGCCGACACGGAAGCCTGAGACTCCGATGTCGCAGTTTCACAAGGACATGGCGGCGAGCATTCAGAAGGTGACCGACACCATTGTCGTTCATATCGCGAAACATCTCCAGCGCGAGACCGGATCGAAGAATCTCTGCATGGCCGGCGGCGTGGCGTTGAATTGCGTTTCCAACTCGAAGATCTTCGAGGAAACGGGTTTCGAGAACATCTTTGTGCAACCGGCAGCAGGGGATGCAGGCGGTGCGCTCGGTGCGGCGCTCTATGTCCACAACACCGTATTGAAGAATCCTCGCACGTTTGTGATGAAGGATGCGTTCCTTGGCCCCGACTATACGGACGATGAGATCGAATCCCTCCTTCGCTCGACCGGTGTTCCCTATAAGAGGCACGATCGGCAGGAACTCATCGAACTGACGGCGAAGCGGATCGCCGACCAGCATGTCATCGGATGGTTCCAGGGGAGGATGGAATTCGGACCGCGTGCGCTGGGGAGCCGGAGCATCATCGCGGACGCGCGGAATCCAAAGAACCAGTCGGTCGTGAATCTGAAGATCAAGTATCGCGAGAGTTTTCGCCCCTTCGCTCCGACGGTGCTCGAGGAGCTGACGTACGACTATTTCGAATTCAACCGACCGAGCCCGTTCATGTTGTTTGTCGCGACCGTCCGCGAAGATAAACGGCACATTCCCGCTGTTACACATGTGGATGGATCGGCACGACTGCAGACCATCGCACGCGATCAGCATCCGCTTTATTATGATCTGATCAAGGAATTCGAACGGCAGACCGGTTGTCCCGTCATCATCAATACATCGTTCAATGTGCGCGGGGAACCCATCGTATGCGAACCGGTGCACGCGTGGCGGTGCTTCTTGCGGACGGAGATGGACACGTTGGTGATGGGGAATTGCGTCGTCGAGAAGAAGGATGTTCCAAAGGAATTGATCGAAGCAGCCCGCA
>JBFYQI010000228.1:0-9346 GCA_041302875.1 Ignavibacteria bacterium | reverse complement strand
CAACGCTCGACGCACCTTTGCCGATCCAAACAATGGATGGGGCCGGAGCGTCTTCAACCCTTCTCCCGTCCAGGAGATCGGTTCGATGGTGTTCCACCCCACGAAATGCAGGCGGCGAGGGGGAAGCGTGATGATCTGGATCTGCGGATTGTCCCGCTGGATCGCCCGGATATCGTCCAGTTCAAGTGTGGACATCATGTCGATCTCACCGGAACGCAGCTGCAGCACCCGCGTGCGGTACTCGGGAACGGTTCGGAACACAAGGCGTTCGAGCCGCGCGGGATACGGGAGCGACGAGGTTTGATTGGGGACCAGGATGATCTCCTGCGAGGTCGATTGCGGCGCAACGGCGAATGGTCCCGCGGCCATCGGCTGCTGGTTGACAGGATGTGTCTCAAGGTCGGGTTTGGGGATGCGGGAAAAAATGTGCGCCGGCAGGATCGGTACCCCCGCGTCGAACAACTGACTTGCGTAGACCCGCTTGAAGCGGAAGACCACGGTCGAGTCGTTCCGTACCACCACAGCTCGTTTCACCACGAGCGAGCCATCCCGTTCTCGCTCAAGGTTCTCCATCACATCCTGCCAGCGGCTCCCGACCTCGGGGTCGGCATACAACTCAAACGTGAATTGGACATCCGATGCACGTACGGGTTTGCCGTCCGCCCATCGTGCGTCGCTCCGCAGATGAAATACGATGTCCCGTCCACCCCGGCCCTTCTCCCACGACCGCGCGAGTGCCGGTGCGTAGACCAGCGTGCCGGAGACCGTATCGAATGTCGAACTGACGAGCATCGGATAGAGCAACTCATTGATCTCGGCCGTCGTGGCATCCGGAGCGAAGATGGGGTTGAATGCATTCACCGGCGAGGAAATCCCGACCACGACGGTGGGATTGGTCCAGACCGGTCCTTCGGAACGGTGGGAACAGGATGGCAGCAGACCAACGAGCCCGGAAAAGACCAGGAGGAGGCCGGCAGTCATCGGTGTTCTTTGGGAGATGAATCGAAGCACGATCGACCTTCAGATTGTTGACGCGATCTCGCCGCTCCGCATCGCTGCGGCCATCAGCATGCGTGTCGCGGGATGGACAGCGGTTGTGCGCAATGTCTTCCAATCCCCCTGATCTACGACCCGTCCCCCCTGAATGACGATCGCTCGTCGGCACGTTCGCGCCGCGGCGGAGAGATCATGAGTCACATGCAACAACGCGACGCGGCGTTCAGTCGTCAATGCATGCAGCAATGCGAGCAGACTGTCGGCGTTCAAACGGTCAAGCGCGCTCGTCGGTTCATCCGCGATCACGAGTTTCGGCTGTGCCGCAACAACGCGCGCCAGCGCGACTCGTTGACGTTCGCCGCCGCTCAGTTGTCCCGGGAACCGATCAAGCATGCCTTCGCCAAGGCCAACCTCCGCGAGGGACACTGCCAGAGCCTCTCCGGACGCCGGTGCTCCCGATGCTTCGAAACCTTCCTGCAGGATCTCAGCTACGGACATCATCGGGTCGAGAGATGCCGTGTGGTCCTGGAACAACATCTGAACGGGGAGAGCGCCTCTCCACTCTGCGACCTCTTTCCCCTCGATGCGAATGACGCCCTGTGATGGAACATGCAGCCCCGCGATGCACTGGGCCAGCGTCGTCTTTCCGCCGCCGCTCTCGCCGAGCAACGCAAGCGATTCGCCGGCATTCAGCGTCAGGGAAACGTCCTCAAGGATGACCCGCGGCTGATGTCGGTGAAGCAGACCGCCGGGCCCCTCCGCTACGACCCGGATGTTGTCGACTTCCAATAGAAGCATCGAACCCATGTACCGTTAGGTGTTTGCTCGAGGTCCGGCAGTTCGGTCCGACACCGGTCTTTCGCGAGTGGACACCGTGGATGGAATGCGCAACCAACGGGCGCAGGCGGAAGCAGCCGGGACCGCGCGTCGACACCGGCAAGCATGCGCGTGTACGGATGAAGCGCTTCCGCACGGAGCGGTTGGTTCGGATTGATCTCCACGATCCGCCCCGCGAAGAACACGATCACCTGATCCGCACACTCGCCGAGGAGCATCGGATCGTGCGACACCACCAGCGAGGTGCATTGCATGGAACTGCGCAGGTCTTCGAGCAGGTCGAGGATCTGCCACTTCAGCGGTTCATCGAGCGCGCTTGTTGGTTCGTCGGCGATGAGCAGGCTCGGTTCGGGTGCGATGGCGACCGCGATGGCAGCGCGCTGCAGCATCCCGATGCTGAGTTCATGCGGGTACGACCGGAGCACGCGAAGCGGTTCGGCCAACCCCACGCGCTCCAACAGCGAACAGATCCGCTCGGTGTCCCACCCATCATACAGCGAAGCGCGAATCGACGATCCCAGGCGCAGCAAGGGATTGAAGGATTCCGATGGCTCTTGAAACACATACCGGATCGCCTTGCGGCGAAGTCCGCGCAGGGATTCATCGTCGAGCGAGAGAAGATCCCTTCCTTGGAAAACGGATTCGCCGGCGACTCGGATCGAGGCGGAGCGATGCAACAGTCCTGTGATCGCGAACGCAAATGTCGACTTCCCGCTTCCGCTCTCGCCGATCACCGCGGTACGCTGCGCGTGTGGCAGCGTGCAACTCACATCGTGGAGGATCGGGGATGGTTGCCCCTGGGAGAGGTACTCCACCGAGATTTGACGGACGTCAAGGGTGGAGGTCATGGTGTGCGTGCGGATGTCCGGGTGTTCCTACTTCTTTCGAATCTGACGATATCGGCGCAGTTTCCCGCGGACAACGGCGAGCAATTCCTCGGGATCGATGGGCTTCGTGAGATAATCATCTGCGCCGAGCTCCTTTCCCGCCAGGACGAGACGCGAATCGGTCATGCCGCTCAGGAAAAGGAAGGGAACGTCGCGCAGATGCTCCAATTCCCGGATGCGCTCGTAGAACGTGAACCCGCCGAAGGACGACGTTTCCAGATGCACGTCGCAGATGATAAGGTCGGCGTAGTTCTCCTTCATGAATTCGTAGGCATCGTCTGTTCTCGCGTACGCAGCGACCGCGTACTCGCACTCCTCAAGCATCGCGGAAAATTCTTCCAGCAATTCGATGTTGTCGTCAATGATAACGACGAATCCCAGCGACGAGGCTTTCCGTTTTGGAGGCGTGGTGATCGTTCGGCTGCCGCGGATCGGCGGAGGAGTGGCGGCAGTGAGCGATTGCGCAGGCCGAACTTCGCTCGCAGAAGGAACGGCGGGCTCTTCGGCCTCTTCTTGAGCGGCCTTTTCGGCGGCCTCTTCTGCGGCGATCTCTTCGCGGTACGCTTGTGCGATCGCCTCCAGTTCCTTATCCTCTTCAGGCACATCGACCGGCGGCGGGGGCGGCGGAGGGGGAATTGCCTGCTGAGCGGCTGCAGCCTTCTCAGCCTGCTCGAGCGAACGTCGCAATGCGAGCGCCTTCATCTCAAGGATTCGTTCTTCGAACGCCCGTGCGTACGCGTTGGTCGGGTCCATTCTGCGGACATCCTTGACCCGTTCATGCGCCTCCTCGAGGCGCTGAGCTTTCAGAAGCTGGTCGATCTGTTTGAGACTCTCGCTGACAAGCTTCTTCAAAGAATCGGATTGTTGCGGTGCGGGCATGTTAGTTCTGAACCTGCTCGTGCAGTGGACCCATCGCTTCCTCTATACTACCCCAGGCGATGAGTGCGATGAGGATCAGTGAGAATTGGATTCCTTGGGAAAATGGGGAATTTGCCAATGAAATTCAAGTGAAATGGGACAATCGCCCTAACTTCTTGAAAATCATGTCGAAAGGGGTGCTCATGTGACAGTACGGATGAAATGGGGCCTGTATGCCTCTATACGTAAGGGTTTCTCGGCGGGGGAGAAAAGGAGGAGAAGTTCAGCCCATCCGCTCCTTGAGGCGTGCGGCGTACCGCCGACTCATGGTTACGGGTTCGGTCAAGTGGTCGAGGGTGATGCGGTAGGAATTGCCAAACCATTCTTCGATGTGGCGGACATACTCTAGGTTGATGATCGTCCCACGATGGATCCGACAAAAATGATTCGCCGGCAGACGGCTCTCCCATTCGGCCATCGTCTTGGCTGTGAGCCCCTTGCGCGCATCCGTGAGATACAATTCGGTGTAGTCTGCGGCTGCTTGAATGCAGACGATGCTGCTGACCCGAATGAACTTGAGATGACTGTTCAGCGTCAGGAACATCGTGTCCGCGTACTTCAATGACTCGCGATTCTCTGATGACGCCTCAAGATGGTGTCCAAGCCTCTCGATCGACTGACGGAGGCGCTCTGGACTGACCGGCTTGAGCAGATAATCCATCGCCTCGACGTCAAAGGCCCGCAACGCATATTCGTCGAACGCGGTCACAAAAATGACGCGCGCCTGAACATCATACTTCTCCAGCAGGTCAAACCCGGATTCTCCCGGCATCTGTACGTCGAGAAAGATCAGGTCGGGCTTCTGCGACTGGAGCAACTCGGCGGCCGACTTGACGCTGTCCGCCTCTCCGACCACCTCGATGATCGGATGATCCGCGAGAAGGGAGCGAAGGTCCTTTCGGGCGAGCCGCTCGTCGTCAACGATCAGAGCGCGGTAGCGATGTCCCATGAGGTTTTCCATTGCGCGCGGTGATGGAAATGTGGAGCAGAACGGCCCCGTCCGATGGAGCGACATTGAACGCCGCCTGACCGTTGAATGTTTGGTGCAGACGTTGATCGAGTCGGATTCGATCGCGAGCGAAATCCTCCGCTTCGGCTGCCGAAGAGGGCGAGGGTGCAAGGGCTCCGCTATGCCGGATCGACACGTGGAGCGTTTCGTGTTCTTCCCACGCCTGAAGATCGATCGTCACAGGATGACGGCTGGTACGAAAGGCGACGCGCAGCGCGTGCTCAACGAAGGGAAGCAGCGTGAAGCTTGGAAGCAAGACGTGTTCCGCTTGCGCCGTCGATGCCACGTTGGTGATGAGTTTCTCCTCGTGCCGCCGATGTTCGATGGCAAGATATAATCTCACGGCGCCGAGCTCCTCCCGAAGCGTCACCTGGGCCCCGTCCCGGATGACGAGCGAGTAGCGCAGAAACTCGGAGAGGTCGGTGATCATTTGCTTGGAGGCGAGCGGGTCTTCATCGATGAGCGCGCGGACGGTGTGCAGCGAGCTGAACAGGAATTGCGGGTTGAGCTGGTAGCGCAGCATTTGGAGCCGGGCCTGTTCTGCAGATTCTGTTGCGGAATCGGCGAGGGTTCGTTCGATGAGCCATTCGCGCCAGAGCTTTATTCCGAAGTAGAGAGCACTCCATGTAAGGAAGACCGGAAAACTGATCGCGATCAGTTGCCCGGAATTGAACGGGTTGGCGGCATAGCGGAGTGCCTTTGCGCCGAAGATCGTGCCTTCGATGGCGAGCCAGCAGTAGAACCATACCAGAGACACGACAAACGAGGCCACGATCATGCGGCCGATCAATCCGGGAAGGTCGATCGTTTGGAATGGGATACCGCGATAATATCGGCGCAGTCCAAAGGTGAGCAGGATGAGCGCAAGGAACTGAAGTCCGATCGTGAGGAACATCGTCCACTTGAGGCCGTACAAGGACATCCGGATCGTCATCATAACGACCGAAAACACAGACCACCCGGCGATCTGGTAGTGCCAGAAGGACCAATCGGCGAACCGGAAGAACGCTCGGCGCGGACTCATGCAGCCCTCCGCTTCTCAAGTGCGATGCGGACTTCGACGGCCCCGTCCTGCTCCATGACGTCGAATGTGTGCGAGTGGGGATAGGCATTCTCCAGCCGTGAGCGGACATTCTCAAGCCCCGTGCCGGTGCCGTCGGCACGATCCTCTCCGCGCAAATGCAGCCACCTTCCTGTATTCTTCACGGTGAGCATCAACGTCCCATTCTGCACGGTCGCGCGAATTGACAGGGTCAACGGCATCGGGCTCGTGCGCATCCCATACTTCACCGCATTCTCCACGAGCGGGTGCAGCAGAAAACTGAGCACGGGATAGTCTTCCGCTGCCGGCTCAACGTCGAACGAGACAAGGAGTTTTTCTTCGAAACGTTTCTTTTCGATCGAGAGATAGTGTTTGATCGCGGCGAGCTCTTCCCGCAGAGGCACGTCGATCGGATCCCGGTGGATGAGCGAATACCAGAGGAACTCCGAAAGCTCGGTCACCATCCCTTTGGCGATCGTGCGATCTTCATCGACGAGTGCCCGGACGGAATTCAGTGCGTTGAAGAGGAAGTGTGGATTGAGCTGGTATTGGAGCATCTGAAGCTGGGCGCGCTGAGCCAAAGCAAGCGCACGACGGGCACGGAGGCGTTCGGCGTCCCAATCCAACCAGTACTTGATGCCGAAGTAGAGCGCACTCCATCCGAAGATGATCGGGGCGAGGTAGCTGATCCAGTTTATCGCGACGATTCCCCCGAGCACTTTGAAGATGTATTGGCCGCCATGGTACGTCTGCCACATGAAGGAGATCAGCGCATACCAGAGCGTGGTTGTCAGGATCGACCAGATGCTGATATAGCCAAAGATGCCGACCATGGACATCTTTCGATGGTCGAGACGCTTGTAAACCTCTCTCAATAAAAGAGTTAGCGCGAAACCCATGGGGACTTCGGCGGATCCCCGCAGGAACACTTCGGCCTTGAACGGCGTGTACATCGACACGCTCCGCAGCCAGATGAGAAACACATCCGCTCCCCACATCATTGTCCATCCGGCGACGTGGAAGTGCCAGAATGTGAGTTCGTGAGGTCCGGGAAGTTTGAATCGGTGTTTCATGATCGTTCACTGCCAATTTGAGGAGTTCTCCCGTGAAAGTAAAGCCAATCGGGATGAGCGGACGCAGGGTTCGATGAGCGGTACGGTTCAGAGCGAGGGCCGTTGGTCGATGCAGGATTCCGCTTGGCGAAATCTTGCCCCGAACAAGCGCAGGATTGCGTATGTTGCGCAACATGGAATTCGCCCTCTCCTCGCAGCGGCCACGGCATTGACTACCAGACAACAGAGGTGTATTTTTCCAGTTCCGGGGAACGACACGAAATGGAACCCCACGGTGTTCCTCGGCGTCTACAGCCCTACGCAGGACCTCGGCTGTCATTCATCCGCCTCTATGAACTTGCTTCGGAAACAGGAGACCCGCATTCGTTGCGCCCATTGCGGCGTCGAGACCGAATGGGTCTGGGAGATCGAGTATCGATCGGGAAACTATTCCCGCATCGTCCGACTTTGCTCCCGGTGTGAACAGGTCCTTCCTGAGCCGGATCCCCGCGACCGCCAACTGAATCCCCGCTCTGTTTCTGCCTGAATCCCGATTCACATCAACCCCCGTCGGCCCGGCCGGTCGCAACCGGAGGTCCTTTCCGGCGTATAAAGAATGCTGATCGTCCACGTCCGGAGAAGAAATGATCCGATCCTTGATCCTGTCTGCGGTGTTTCTGTGTACAGTATCGCATGCATCCGCGCTCCCGCTGAAACCGCGCAAGCCGATAGTCCTGATGAAATCTCCGAGCACCATCGTTGTGGATGGCATCATCGAGGATGCGTGGCAGTCCGCTGATTCGACGACGCAGTTCTTCCAGCTCCAGCCCTTCTATGGGAAGCCTCCATCGCGCATGACCGTTGCCAAGGTTCTGGCAACCGAAGAAGCGCTCTATTGCCTGCTCGTGTGTTACGACGATCCCGCGAACGTACAGCGCATCACCGGCAAACTGGACGAGTTCGGCGGGGACGTGGTTTCGATTATGTTGGATACGTTCGGAGACAAGCGGACGGCGTATAAATTCGCGGTAAGCGCCTCGGGCGTGCGCAACGATTGTCGGCTTCTCGATGACGCACGGAACCGAGACTACAGTTGGGACGGCGTCTGGTTCTCCGCCGCGAATGTGTACGATTGGGGATTCGCCGTCGAGATGGAGATACCGTTCCGTTCGATCCAGTACGACGAGAACCTGCATACGTGGGGATTGGATTTCGACCGATGGATCCCCGCGTTGAACGAAGACCTGTATTGGTGTGAGTACGAGGAAAACGAAGGACAGCGCATCTCGAAGTTCGGCACGCTGGAACTGAACGGCAATCGTCCCACGGTCAAGGGATTGAACCTGGAGATCTATCCTGTCGCGGCAACACGAGCCTCGTTCATTCGCGAGGGAGTGCATTCCGTACGACCAGATGCCGGCATCGACGTCTTCTATAATCCTTCGCAGATGCTGACGTTTCAATTGACGGGGAATCCCGACTTCGCCCAGATCGAGGCCGACCCATTCAACTTCAACATCTCGCGTTACGAATCCTACTTCGATGAACGGCGTCCGTTCTTCACTCAGGGAAATGAGATCTTCATGCCGGCTGGGCGCGACCGGAGTTCCGGCTTCTACCGCCCGTTGGAGCTCTTCTATTCCCGCCGGATCGGGAAGATCCTTCCGGATGGAACGGAAGTTCCGTTGCTGCTGGGGACGAAGGCGTTCGGCCGCATCGAGAATTGGGAATACGGCGGGTTTCTCGCGATGACGGACGCAACAGCATACAACGATGACGACGAACGGCACACAGAACCGAGAGCGCTGTTTGGTTCAGCCCGGGTGAAACGACAGATCCTCGACAACTCTTCCGTCGGTGTGCTGATGGTCGGCAAGCGGACCGCGCAAGATCTGTATGGGGTCATCGATATCGACGGAGCCTTCCGCGCCACGGATTGGCAGCTTTCGTATCAGCTTGCGCGCTCGGTAAAGAATGAGGAAGGGGATTACGCAGCCTCGCTGGGATTGCTGACGTTCAAGGAGACGTGGGTGCTGGGCGTGCGCGGCCGGTTCATCGGAGAAAATTTCGACATCAGTCAGGTTGGATATGTCCCCTGGCAGGGGACGTCGGAGTTGACCGCATTCGGCGGACCGCGTTGGTACTTTGAGGACGGATATCTGCGCCAGCTCATGATCTATACCGGCCTCTCGGCGACCTACGAAGCGGCGGACCTCTACACGGATCGGTCGGCGGTTCTCGGGATCAATTTCCAATTTCGGACGAATTGGGGAATGGAGGTGACGCTCATCAAAGGGCACGCGAAGGATGCCGGCATTCTCTATCCGTCGACTGAGATCGATTTCTCGAGCTGGTTCAATGTTTCTCCCAAGTGGAATGCAAACCTGAATGGCGGGTACGCAAAGACGTATAACTTCCGCCGGGACTATCTTTCCCACTATTCCTGGGTGTATTCATCCGTCAGTTGGCGCGCGTTGGACGAGATGTCCGTCGGCACAACGGCGAATTTCTTTGTGGAAGGGGATCGAGAGGGGGGCGTGGAGGATGTCACGATCAACGCGCGTCCCTACGTGTCGGTCACGCCGGTGAACGACCTCAGCATGCG
>JBFYQI010000214.1:0-2963 GCA_041302875.1 Ignavibacteria bacterium | reverse complement strand
CAAGAAGGCATATCTGCTCGTTGGACCGTAGGAGGTCACAGTGCTATTTGCCCAGGTTCCGAACTCCGCATAACCTTCTCCGACATCGTTGACCACGATGCGCACAGCCAGTTCTCCCAGGGCGCTGATCGACACATTGATCGCGGGGAGACTCGGTTCGGCGAAAACGATGCGCACGGTATCATAAAAGCGCCCCACGTCGGTCGCCACCCAGGCGCATGGGATCTCAATCGTGTGTCCGGATTGTACAGCAAGCGGAAAGGTCGCTGCCGGCGAGGGGATGATTCTCGGACCGGTCAGGGATGTGATCGTTCCCGGGAGCAGTCCGACATTCCGAACGGAGAGAATGAGTTGAACGGTGTCGCCAAGTGATACGTATCCGATCGAATGATCAGAAACATCCGTGACCACCTTCGAGAGGGGAAGCAACGGAGTCACCCGAAGGACGTCCGCGTTCATCTGCCTGCTTGTCCCGACGGCATACCCTGTGATCTCAACTGATACAGAGCTCCCGGCAGTCAAGTCGAACGGACTCAGATCGATCCATTCTCCGTGCGGAACCATATTGGTGGTTGAATCGAGAAGGACAGAGGTTCCCTGTTTGATGACAATGTTGTAACGATCACATGCGTTTGAGGAAGGGGGGAAGGAAAACCGCAAGGCATACTTTCGGGAAGCCGTGACGTCCGCGCTCCATCGGACCGATGCGCTGTCGCCGGCCAAGACTGTAGCGGAGCGGTAAGTTGTTCCCCAGGTACTCCCCTGCATCGTTGTCCACACGCCTCTCGTTTCAACCATCGCGGACGATTCGTCGTCCACAAATACGTCTGCCGGGACAAATGCATGCCGCCATGTTGTCAGATTACCGCAAGTATCGGTGACTGCCACTGCGACAACGGCCGCATCCTCCATGGTGAATGGCTGTGTGGTTTTCCACACGCCGGGAGCGATCTCGGCAGCCGGCAATTCCAGGTAGTCCTCTGCCAGGGTTTTCAGCGCAATGAACGGCTGCGTTTGAAAGATCGGTTCATTTACTGTCACGTTCACGTATGACTGACCTGCCGATGTTTCGATGGATGCAGAAATCACCGGCGGTATGCTATCGTTCATCCGAAGGAATTGCTGCATGCCGCCGACGCCTGTCGCGAACTTGAACTTCACTCCCGAGTACTTGGCCGCAAGCGTGTCCAGCATCTGATTGACGCGCAGCAGATACGTGAGAAAGTTCGCGTCCGGCAAGTGGTCCCAGAGACAGAGGATCTGGTCATTGCCTTGCGACGCTTGAACGAAGGCCGGTTCAAGCTTCGCTATTGTGGAGCCGCCAAGCGACATCGATCGAAGATTCCAGCCTTTTCCCGGTCCGGGAACCTGATAGTCATTTGGGTCCGGGTGATAGGGGATCCATACCGACGGCGCGCGCGACCAGTCGATGATATTATCGGTTGGCTCGGAATCGATGGTCTTTTTGCTCGGCCACGCGTTGTGCATCGAGTAAGGGAGAAGCTCGTCGAGGCGCCGCTGCCAGTCGTTGTCCATGAAATGCCAGCCGCTCCGGAATGACACGGGAAACACATCTTCCTCGACCATCTGCTGCGCAAGCGTGAATTCGAAATCCTCCCTCGATTCATTGAACGTCTGCGCCTGATTCCACCAGTATCTTCCGTCGCCGTCATAATCCGACCAGAGGAATGTGTGATAGTGCAGACTCAGCTCGTCTCCCCATTTTGCGATGGCCGCGCCGTGATACTGCTTGATCAAGTGTAGTGTCATGAGGTTCGCATACGGGACGTTTTGATTTGTTGCATCGCGGAAGATGTTCCCGGCCATCATCCACCAGGTCATGACAAGAGGACGGCCATACGAATCGCGGATCTGATTCCGGAACCCATCGGACATCACTTGGGTGGCATTCCCCGTTAGGGATGTGAACAGCGACAGATTGTATGTCGGATGCCGGCGGCCGGTGTCCATATTGTCCCAGATCGCGGTGTCCGATCCGTAGATGATATAGACGGTCCCTGTCGATTGGGCCTGGAGGATTACGCCGGTGAAGAAGAGAACAAGGAAGAACCACTTGGAGACGGTTTGCATGGGAGGAGGGGCATTCGCAGTGTGTGAGGTATGTCTACGCAAGAGTATTGTAGTCAACATCTCAGAGAGAGTCAAACTCCATGCATCGTTCTCCTTCATTTTTCGGATTATTCACATACCGCGAAACCGGAAATGCCTCCATCGAGTCGGCATCATACGGCGTCAACAACTTCTTCAAGGAGTCCACGTTTCTATTCTCCCGGTCCAGCCATTCTTCATGATGTTGTTCTGGAAGAATGACGGGCATGCGCCTGTGGATCTCCGCCATCAACGCGTTCGGCTCGGTCGTGAGAATGGAGAACGACGGATGCTGATTCCCCTCCGCATCCTTCCACACCGAGAACAATCCCGCAAACATGAACGGCGCTCGATCCCTCAGCCGAATACACATCGGCTGCTTCACTTTCTTCCCACCTCTTTCACTCGCATCCCCGCCCACTTGGCCACCAGCCTCCACACTCCCGCCCACTTGCCCACCAGCTTCCGCATACTTGCCCACTCGCCCACGAGCTTCCACTCGCTCACCCGCCCACTCGAAAAACGCCTCAGCCGGCACCAGACATCTGCTTCCCTTGAAATACGGTGCAAACAACCTGCTCTCTGCGACCGTTTCCGATTTCGCGTTCAATGTCGTCGCGTTCGTCTTTCCATCCTTCGACCAGTGGGGAACAAGCCACCACTGCATCTCCTGGACGACAAGCTCTCCGTGTCGAACAGCAAAGACCGGAAGCTTCTGCATCGGCGAAGCGTTGTAGCGGGGAAGCGATGCGAACAGCGGCGCGGTGTCCTTGACCTTCAACCGTCCAAAGGCTTCGAGAACTTTGCGGCCGTCGATGATTGCGTAGCGTCCGCACATAGGGAAAGTGGAAACG
>JBFYQI010000202.1:0-2903 GCA_041302875.1 Ignavibacteria bacterium | reverse complement strand
TTCCAGGGGCGATACGGATTCTTGTTCGCCGGCCTCTTCTTCTTCATCCGAAGTTACTACCGGTATGTTCCCCACGAGCGACGCCGCGAACTCCGTCCGATCCTCGTCGGCACGGCCTTGGCGATCCTGGGATTTCTGTACGCCATCGTGGTCACCGCCGTCAATCCATTTGCCGTCTTCATCAATCCGACCATCATTCTCCCGGCAATGGTGCTTGTGATTGTCCCCGTGCTCTTCGGTTACGCCATCTTCCGCTACGGCCTCATGGACATCGATGCCGTCGTCCGCCGTACGCTGACATACGGCGCAGTGACGATGTCGATCGCGGCGATCTACCTCGCGGTCGTGTACGGCATCGGAAGCCTGCTGACCGACTTCGTGAACGTACAGGATGAGTGGATGTTCCATCTGGCGGCGATCGTCGTGATCGCGGCTGCGTTCGAGCCGATCAAGGGACGTCTGCAGCAAAGCATCGACCGGTTGTTCTACCGCGAGCGGGCGGACTATCAGCGCGCGCTGCTGGAATTCGTCGATGAGTTGCCGCGCAAGCTCGATCTGAAAGAGATCCTCGATGCGATGGTGGGACGCATCTCGTCGACCATGCATATCGAACGGGTTGCGGTCATCATCTGTGATGAGAAGGAAGGGTGCCTGAGCGTGGGACGCAATGTGGAGCCCGCCGATCGGGAATTCGGCGACGCGGAACGGAGTCTGCAGGCGATGCTGCGTACAACGCGCAAGCCGGTGAATTTCCTCCTCTGGTCGGAAGTGATGGAGGGATACAACCTCCGCGAGGAGGACGTAGCCAAACTGCGTCGTGCGGATGTCGTCCTGTCCGTGCCGATGTTCCTGAAAGACCGGCTCGTGGGATTCATCAATGTTGGACCGAAGATGTCGGGACGGCTATACTCAACGGAGGATGTCAATCTGTTATCGACCGTCGCGGCGCAGGCGGCGATCGCCATCGAGAATGCACGGCTGCATCGGTCCGAGCGGGAGAAGGAGCGTATCCAGGAAGAGCTGGCGCTTGCGCGTGAGATCCAGCGCGGATTGCTGCCGAAAGCGAATCCCGTCATCAGCGGACTGGACGCGTCCGGCGTGACATTGCCGGCGCTGTCGGTCGGCGGTGACTACTACGATTTCATCCATCCGGAACCGCACCGGTTCCTCGTGGTCGTTGCGGATGTCGCGGGAAAGGGGATGTCGGCAGCCCTCTACATGTCGAAGGTGCAAGGCATGGTGCAGCTCGCGGCGCACATGTATGACTCGCCGAAGGAAATGTTGGTCAATATCAATCGCCGGATCTTCGAGGGCATCGACCGGCGTTCGTTCATCACGATGATCCTGGCGCAGTTCGATCTGAAGAAGAAACAGGTGCGTATCTGCCGTGCGGGTCACACGAAAGCCATCGTGAGCAAGCGGGGGAAGCTGGAATTGCTCCAAGGCGCCGGTATTGCCCTGGGACTCGAACGTGGTCCGGTCTTCGAACGGCAGATCCAGGAGGTCCGCATGCCGGTCGGTCCGGAGAGTCTCTTCGTGTTCTATACGGACGGCGTGACCGAAGCGATGAACGTGCATGGACAGCAGTTGGGTGAAGACCGCATGATGGATGTGCTCCGGCTGCATGGAAAGGGGACCGCGCCGGAAATTCAGGCGGCGGTGCTCCAGGCGGCGGAGCGATTCCGCGGCGAGGCCGAACAGCATGACGACATCACCATGGCGATCGTGAAGGGATCGGGTCAACGCGCCCCCTAGATTGAATCTCCCCCCGTCTCTTTGTATATTTCCTCCCACACGTTCCACCCAACACCTAGAGAACTATGTCAACCAAGCCCCCCTCTGCCGTCAAAGAACACTCGGCCGACTCGCTCGAGAAGAAAGCGTACCAGATCGTCGCCGATATTCCAACTCAGGAACCCAACGACCGGAATCGCCTCGGCTTCTGCCTCTGGATCTGGATGCAGGATCGGAAAGGAACGCTCGAAGAAGCCGTGCGGGCCGCCGGCGTCCGAGGCCCCAAGTCCGTCGAGGAACTGGTCGCCATCATCAAGCCCCGGCTCGAAGCCTGACGTTCGTCACTGCCGCTCCGGCGCATTCCGAAGGACGCACGCCCGCTTACACTGTGCCGGGGCATCTCCGCGCGAGAAGACCACATGGATCTCAATATCCTCGCCCTGACCTTCATCCCCCTCTTCGTCGCCATCGATGTGCTGGGGGTTGTGCCGCTGTTTCTTTCGTTGACCCAGGGGCTGACGCCGAAAGAAAAGCGGACGCTGGTCACTGAGGCGACCCTCACCGCGTTGGCCGTCTCGATCGTGTTCCTCTTCGGCGGCCGTCTCATTTTCGACTTCATGGGGATCACCGAAGATGACTTCCGCGTCGGCGGAGGCATCGTTTTGCTCGTGCTCGCGGTCGACGATCTCATCTTCTCCTCCGAGAGCCGGCGGAATCCCGAAACGAAGGTCGGCATCGTTCCGATCGGCATTCCGCTCATCATCGGTCCCGCCGCGCTCACAACGCTCCTGATTCTCAACGACACGTACGGGAAGGTCCCCGCGGTGATGTCATTGCTGGCGAACTTGCTGATCGTCTGGGTCGTCTTCCGCAAATCGGATCTCGTCAGCAAACTGCTCGGTGAAGCCGGCTCGAAAGCCGTCGCAAAGGTCGCCGCGCTGTTCATGGCGGGGATCGCCGTCATGATGATCCGTGTTGGCTTGACGGCAATGCTGGCCGGGAAAGGATAATACGATGGAACTCGGATTGCAAGGAAAGGTCGCGATCGTCTCCGCAGCCAGTCAGGGATTGGGGAAGGCATCCGCGCTGGCGCTCGCGCAGGAAGGTGCGCGCCTGGTCATCTGTTCGCGGCGGGAGAAGGAGATCTCGGAAACGGCGGCAGAGATCGC
>JBFYQI010000091.1:0-5981 GCA_041302875.1 Ignavibacteria bacterium | reverse complement strand
GGCTGGAGCTGTTCCATCGTCAACGCGCCGAGGTCGCCTCCCAGCGGCTTCGTGTCCTCATCTTCCGAATACTTCTTCGCCAGGTCGGCGAACGATTCACCGGCAAGGATGCGCTTGCGATACTCCGTCAATGTCTGGATGGCGGCCGAGTCGCTCGCCGCTCCTTTCTCGACCCGCATCAGAATGTGGCGCGCATGGACCGACTCGCCCCGGCGCCCCATCAGCTGGATGATGTGCAATCCAAATTGGGTCTTCACAATGTTCGACACATCGCCTTCCTTGAGCGCGAACACCGCTTCCTCAAACTCGCGAACATAGTCGCCGCGCTTCGCCCACCCGAGATCGCCGCCGTTCGCAGCGGTCCCGTCGATCGAGTACTTCCGCGCCAGCTCCGCGAAATCGCTCCCTGCGCGAATGCTGTCCAGCACCGCCTGGAGCGAGGCCCGCGTGCGCTGTTCCACCGCCTCATCCGCTTTCGGCGTGATGAAGAGATGGCTCATCTCGAACTCTTCGGGCACTTGCGGCAGACTGTCCTTGAACGAGACGTAGAATTCCTCCGCCTCGCGACGCGTGATCATGATGTTCGCCTCACGCTGCTGCCGAACCCGTTGAATGAGCAGCTGGTTCTTCAGATCGTCCCGGTATTCCCGTTTGATGCGGCTGATCGGCTTGCCGTACATTTGCTCCACGCGCGCTTCGGATCCGACCTGCCGGACGAAATCCTGGATCCGCTGATCGAGCATGCGGCTCACTTCGTCGTCTGAGACCTCGACGCTGTCGATGAGCGCCTGCGCGAGGATCAACTTCTCGGTGATCATGCCGTCCAACACCTGCTGACGAAGGTCGGAACGCTTCGGGTCGATGCGGTTCTGCATCGCGATGAATGTCACGCGTTCCTGCAATTCGGATTCTGTGATGATCTCGCGGTCGACCACCGCCACGATCCGATCGACCATGGTCTGTGCGGCCGCCGGAATCGCCGCAAACATCACGAACAGCGCCATCCAGCTACGAACGATGATGCGCATACGTCCTCTCATTGAACCGCAACACTGTCGGCCGGTCCCGCCGAAAGAAATACCTCGATGGTTTGCCGGCTCCGGAGTGAATCGACAAGCGACTCGAACCGCTGTCGCCGGTCTTCCACGGTCAGGCGCTGACGGATCTCGCGTTCCACCGACAACAGGTCGGCGGTCTGACCCTGACGCTGGAGTTTCCACACGACGAGCACGTAGTACCCGTCCCCCGTGCTGATGGGGAACGAAGGGTCGGTGCTCCTCGCGGCGGCGGTCACGCGCCATAATTCCGCCGGGCGCAGGGACTGCTGTGTATGATAGACGGAATCGGCTCGCCCGA
This sequence comes from Ignavibacteria bacterium, assembly GCA_041302875.1. GTDB lineage: Bacteria > Bacteroidota > Ignavibacteria > UBA10030 > UBA10030 > JAKAJH01. The sequence goes on along the minus strand of JBFYQI010000091.1, from coordinate 4,625 downwards.
GCAGCGTGTTGCCGGCGGTCATGAGCGCCGCATGCCAGGGCGTCCCGCGCAGCACGGTGTTGCGGAGTGCGGTCGCGGCATCCCGTTCCTTGAACAACGCAAAGCTGATGAGCGCCGCATCCTGCGTCAAAACAAACTCGTCTTGATGAACATCGTAGTATGCGCGGACGCGTTCCATCGGGATCGCGGTGGCATCGCTCGCGTACACTTCCTTCTCGAGCAGCATGTTGATAGCGAGTGTTCGTCGCAATTCCTCAACCCGGGCATTGACCTCTTCTGCCTGGTCAAAACCGCGGCTGGCCGCCTCGCGATACAGCAGTTCGTCGGCGATCCAGCGCTGCATGAATTGCTGCATTTGTGCCTGCGAGAGATCTCCCTCCGTGCGCAGTGCCGCTTCGATCTCCTCCACCGTCAACGTCCGACCGCCAATGCGGGCCACCGGGGTCTTTCCCGATTCCTGGCGGCCACAGCCGGCAACGAACAGAACGGCGAGGAGAAGGAATGCGCTACTTCGCATCGCGCACAGGTCCGGTGAACGCCTTCGTGAGCACGTCTTCATTGATCCGGATCGGATTCTTCGCTTTCAATTGCTCGATCCATTCCTTTTCGCGCTGCTTCGAGGCGACCTCTTGGTACGCTGTCGCCACTTCAGCGGATGCCTCTTCAAACGTCTTCAATCGCGCGGGATCCTTTTGGAGCGTCTTGATGATCGACCATCCATACTGGAACTTCATCGGCGCGGAAACACTGTCGACAGCCATCAGCCACGCGCGCTGGGAAAGTTCGTTCGTCGACACATTCTGAAACGCCCAGACTCCCTTCTTGTCCTTGTATCCCGGACGGGTCGTCGTCGTTTCGGCAAGGGCGAGGAAATCGGTGGCCTCCGTGATGCGCTTGGCGATCGCCTGCGCAATGGAATCGGTCGGCACGAAGATCTCCGCAAAGCTCACTCGGTCCGGCCATCGGTACGATTCCTGCGTCTTCGCGTGATGCTCGCGCAGCAGGGAATCGTTGATGACCACCTTCTTCCACACTTCGTCCTGTTCGATGCGATAGAGCAGGATGCCGTCCTCGTAGTCGCGCATCAGCGACTGGAAGAACGGCTTCCCTTCCGCATAAGCGCGGCCATAGACTTCGAGCACGACCGCGTCCGAAACCTTGTCTGCCAGTCCGCGAACGTTGGCGGGCGTGAGCATCTTCGTTCGCGATTCCGAGTCGGTCGAGAGACGCTCCACGAACGAGTGAACGTTCACACGGCGGGCGCCAACGGTGATGATCGTGCGGTTCAGGAATTCTGCGTCGACGCTGTCGGACCACCCCGGCGACGCCGCAGCCTTCGTTGTATCGATCCGGGCGATCAATCCTTCGATCACCGCGCTGTCGATGACCGGACGATACGCAGCCCGTTGGCGCTCTGTGAAGCGCTTCAATTCCGCCGGATACCGCTGCTGCTGATATTGCGTGCGAAGCTCCTTCTCGCTCTCCTCATAGGACGGCACCGGGCGGAACCCGTTCACCTTGATGATGTGATACCCGTAGTCCATCCGGAACGGCTGAAGCACGGAATCGATCGCGGCACTGAACAAGGCCTTGCCCATTTCCGGCGGCAATCGATCGCGGTCATAGAAACCGATGTCTCCGCCGCGCGGGATACTCCCGGGATCTTTGCTGTATCGTGTGACCGCGTCTGTGAAGGAGAGACCGTTGCGGATCTCATTCATGATCACCTTCGCGGTGTCCTCGATCGCCGTCGAGTCGCTCCGATCCGGCGCGAAGCGAAGCAGAATATGACTGATCTGAACGGCTCCGGGATTCTTCTGCCGTTCGACCACCTTGATGATGTGATACCCGAACTGTGTTCGCACCGGGATTTTCGTGTATTCACCCGGTTTCAATGAAAAGCAGGCGTCCTCGAACTCCGGCACCATTCGGCCGCCTCCGAAGAATCCCAGATCGCCTCCGTTCACTGCGGCACTCGGATCTTCGGAGTGCGCGCGCGCCAACGAATCGAACGGCGTCGTCGGCAGCTGGGCGATGATACTCATTGCCTTGGTGTGGGCGGCAAGGGTGTCTGCGGGGGAAGGATTGGGGGGGATGCGCAAGAGGATGTGGCTCGCGTGAACCTGCTCGGCCTTTCGGTCGTACGCACGCTTCACCGCCGGTTCAAAGATCTCCCGTTCCAGCATGACGGTCTGCGCGACCGTGTTGCGATAGGTCTCGAGTTCGTTCTGGATGGCAGAATCCCGGTCGAGTCCCAGGCGGCGCGCTTCGCCGACCTTAAGACGGAATTTCAGAATGAGGTCGAGGAAGGTTTGCCGTTCCGGCAGCGTCGCCTTGACACCGGCTTCCCATCCGCCGTTGTTCTTCGCGTAATGATTCTCAAAATCCTGAAGCGTGAACTGCTCATCGCCGATGGTTGCAAGCGTGGGATTGGAGGCGCTGCATCCGGCAAGCACACCCGCCGCCAACGCCACAGCCGCGATCAGAAATCGAAACGCCATGATTCTCCTCGTACGATAGGTCAGAAATATGTATAGGAATATAAAAGGTAACGATAATCTACATCAAATCCTGCTTCCTCTTCAACACATTCCCCGCTGTCCACGATTCCAGCACGTACCACTGCGGCGATGCGGACGATTGAACGAAATACTTCTTTTGTTCCTTGTCGTACGCAAACCGCAATTGGGTCTCGCCAATCGTGATGAGCGCCGTGATCCTGGGTGTCTTCGCGACATCATCCGCGAACTCGTCCGCACGCAACGAGGCGAGCGCGCTGATGAGCGACTGAACCGCATCATCCTTCGCCTCCTGAGCGCCGATTGTCCAGATGCTGTCCGCACGGACCACGGAGAACACGGTGTCGCCATACTGAAAGCGGATCTCATTGATGGCAGCGGCATCCATCGTCACGATGCTCCGGTCGCGCCAGTCCCGCACGGTCTTGCCGAACGAGAATCCGGGTGTTCCATCGACTACGACCACCTCATCGGAGGACGCCCGGCGTGCGAAGGTCTCCCGGTAGGTTCCTCCCATTTTTCCGAAGATGAATGACGCGGCCTCGGACCCTGCCGCGAAGAACTCGACGCGCGTTCCGGTCGAATCGACCTGGAACACACCCTGCTTTTCCGGACGACTTGAAACCACGCTCTTCACCGTCAGCTCTTTCGCCTGTCGAAGCGCCTCGCCGACGGCATTCTTGTCCGCCTTGTACGCGATGGGAGATGTCAGGCTCCACTCCACGCCGCGCCGTTCGAGCGTGACGCTCTGGGTCGGCGATGTGATGCGGATCCGGTCAACGGCGGCAGAGTCGAACGTCACGAGCGGACCCTGATTCCCCGATTCACGGCTCTGCTCTCCGGGCCGTTCCATCAGAAACCAGGCGAGCAAGACGAGCGCGACGAGAATTCCCCCCAACATGAGCGTGGATCGTTTCATTGCTTATCGTCCTCCCGTTTGCGCTTCCATCGCACGCTTGAAGGCGACCCGTCGCCGCCACCGGAACAATCCATAGGCGATGATGAGCAGCGGAGGCACCGCAAGGTTTCCGTACTTGACCGCCTTCTTCACACCGTCGGACAGCGTGTCAAGCGGCGGCTGCGCGATATCCTTTGACCGGATGGTGATGAGGCCGGCGTCGTCCGCAAGGTAATCCACGATGTTCACGAAGAAGGTCAGATTGTTCCGATTGCCAAGATATTCATCCTTCATGAAATCTCCGTCACCGACGACGACGATGCGCGTCTCGGGGCTCTTGTCGATCGTCGGAACCGGCGTCTTGCCGGCGAAGGCGCTCGCGAACGAACCCCCCACCGTTGCCGCCATCGGGATGCCCGATTCGCTGAAGTCCGCCTCCGTGTATTGCGTGAACGGATCGAGCATCACGAAGCCTCCTTGCCGTCCGCTTTGCTTTGACGAGCGAACCAGAACCTCGGCCTTCAATCCCTTCGTCGCCGCGAGGCTTGTGTCGAGCGAACTCGCGAAGAACAGGATGAGGCTCTGCAGATCTTTGACCACGGGGTTTTGTCGATCGAAGTTCGCTGCGTTCGGCAAATAGGGGAACGGCACCTGGCTGCGCATCTGGAACGGGCCCTGCTGTTGCATCACCGCGATGTTCGCGCACTGCGCATCCCGCACAAGGTCGCTGTTGATGCGCACACCGTAGGCTTCGAGCTGATCCTCAAGTCCTGTTTCCAGCGCCTGCGCAAATCGCTGTTGCAGCGATGCGGTCATCCGATTCAGGAAGAATGCCACCGTTCCGCCGCGCATCAGATACTGGTCGACCGCGTACTTCGCGGAATCCGAGAACTTCGATTGCGGGGCGATGACAAGCAGGGCGGCAAGATCGGCGGGGACATCGATTCCGCCGCTGAGGTCGACCGGAACGAGATCATACTGCGCGCTCACTTCACGGTTCACCGCTTGCAGTTGTTCCAGCGTCGGCTCGCCGTGGCCTGTCGTGTATCCTATGCGCTTCTTCACGCGCGTCGTCAGCCGTTTCAGCGCACTGCTGATGTCGTATTCAAGCGACGCGAGGTTCTGCACCACAGGAAGGACTTCCTTCCGGTCCTCATACAGGAGCACCAGTCCGAGGAACGCCCGCTTCACTTCGAACTTATCGTTGT
>JBFYQI010000178.1:0-3293 GCA_041302875.1 Ignavibacteria bacterium | reverse complement strand
TCCAGATTCACGTAGATCTCGTCTGGGGTGCCTTCAGAATCCCGCAATGGAAACGTGATGACGTCGGTGGGATGGTCGTGTTTGAGAAAGCGTCGATTGACCCCGTGGATGAAGCGGCTCGTCGTGAACACGAGAGAAACGAATGCCGAACGGTGACGCTCGCCGCGGAACACGGTCTCGACGACACGTGTCGCATCCGCGGTTGAATACCGCAACCGGGGAGAGGTCCGCAACACCCGGACTTCCACCCGTGACACCTTCGCCTTGCGGATCGTCACTTCCGGGCTCCTCTCCGGCGCGCCGGTTTGGACCGCAGCGGCTTGGCATGGTCGGCGGGCAGCACCGACTCTGCAAGCGAGAGAGCCACACCCGAGAGCATCACCTCCGGACCGAGACGCGTGAAGTCGCCGGACAACAAAGACCGGTCAACGTTCGCATACAGGGAGCATCCCCCTCCCTGCTCGATCGTCAGACCGGACAAGGTGCCTGCGGTTTCACCGACGAAGGTCACCTCTCCCAGCAGTGTGCTCGCAACGAATCCCGTACAGAAGTGGAGCTGCAAATGAGCGTTGGGTGTGTAGACAGATACAAGCGTTCCGCTTCGCTTGCCGATCGCGATCTCCGTATGGATCTCGACCGCGAGCGTTCGCTGATGCGTTTGATTGGCGATCTCAAAGCGCAGGACATTCCCCAGCCGCTTCGGTTTCACCTGAAGCACGCGCGAGATGCGCGCGATGTCGGTTTTCGTCAGATTGAGTCCCATATCGTGTTGCCGCACTCTCCAGAAAGCAAAAACCCCGATCCACTCTTCAAGACGCAGCGCCAAGTGGTCAGCATCGGGGTCAAGCGCACGCCAATATACCTCCCTCCACGCGGATTGTCAAGTCCAACCGTCAGATAGAAATGGTCGTGTTCTCAATCGCCGCTTCGCACTCGAACTTGTATCCGCGGTTCTTGACCTCTTTCTTCGATTTCTTCAGGATCTCATCCACCTTCTCATCGCTGTGATTCTGGTCGTGATGGAAGAGATAGAGTCGCTTCACATTCGCCTCCGCCGCCACGCGGAGTGAGAAGAGATAGTCGGAGTGCCCCCAGCCGACACGATCGAGATATTCCTCAGGAGTGTAGGTCGTATCATGGATGAGCACATCGGCATCGCGACAGAAATCGAAAACGCGCTGGTTCGGATCGCCCGTGGCGGCGTTGAACTTCTCCTTCACACGCGGTTCGAAGTTCGTCAGCGTTGCCGCCGCCGCGCGGTCGAAGGGTTCGTTATCGCTGATGTAGACCAGGATCTTCTTTCGATACTCGAATCGATAGCCGACCGTGAACCCCGGATGATTCACATACATGATCTTCATCAGCCCGTCATACACAGGCATCTCTCCCTCATCCCGGATCGGGACGAATGAGATCTTTGCCTTCAAGTCATGAAGCTGCACCGGAAAATAGATGCGGTTCATCTGCTCCGAGATGATCTCGCTGAGCGACTTCTCGAGCCGTTCTGTACCGACGATCGTCAGTTCGTTGCCGGGAATGAACGCCGGCTTGAAGAACGGAAAACCCTGGATGTGATCCCAATGCGGGTGTGTGATGAACAGATGGGCTTTGACCGACTCCCCGGTATTGATGAGGGAATCGCCGAAACTCCTGATCCCCGTCCCCGCGTCGAGGATGATTAGCTTCTCGTCCTCAAGCCGCAATTCGAGGCACGGCGTATTGCCGCCATAGCGGACTGTCTGCTTTCCCGGAGTCGGGATGGAACCGCGCACACCCCAGAACGTCAGTTTCATAGGAGCTCCGCCATAGGTTCACGAACGGTAGAAGGAAACATACTGTTTGTAGTTTTCGGCCGACTGTGTCAGGAATGCCGTCTCCTCGACGGTCAACGGCCGCTTGACCACCGCTGGGACTCCGGCAACCAGCATTCCTTCAGGCACTTCAAATCCCTCCCGCACGAGTGAACCTGCCGCCACCATTGAACCGTTGCGAACGACCGCTCCATCCAGAACGATCGCTCCCATTCCAATTAAGCATTTGTTTTCGAGAGTGCAACCATGTAACACCGCGCTGTGACCTACCGTCACATCGTCCCCGATCGTGAGGGGAAACCGTTCCCTCGTGACATGCAAAACCGCCCCGTCCTGCACATTGGACCGACGGCCGATCTTCACCCAGTGCACGTCCCCCCGAACGACCACATTGAACCAGAGACTGCTGTCTTCCCCGATCTCCACATCCCCGATCACCCGTGCGCCTTCCGCAACGAACACCGATGGATGGAGCCGGGGCAGAATTCCGCGATATGGGTGAATGCTGCTCATTCCTGCTCCGCAAACCGCGGAGGCGTCCAATTTCCCCGCTTCCATTTCACCAATTCGACCTTGATGCTACCCAAGATGACCTTCATCCGCGCCGTGATCGGGATGCGGGCATCATCGTTGCTGAACCAGCCTTCAAATCCCCCCGTCAGGCCGAATACGCCGGTGAAGTCGGCACGACCGTCAAAGTGAATGACATCGACCGGATAATCGACCGCATCGATGTCCATGTCGGTCTTTTCGAAGAGAAAATTGATGTGCGTCAGCACTTCTTTGTTGTCGATGAAGGTCGGGATCGTTTCTTTCTTCTTCTGGCGGACCCGGTCACGCGCGTAGAAGAAGAGCGACAATCCGTCCTGTCCCTTGTTCTGGACCACAACGGTGTCGATCCGTTCGGCGTGGCGATTGCCTTTCAGATCCTTCCTGCCAACCGAGTAGTACATCTTGTTATTGGGATAGTCAAATTGAATCATACGATACTCGACGCCGCTGCTCGTGCTGTCGTCGCCGATCCAGGAGTACGAGAATGATTCCTCGTCCATCTCTCCATAGAATCGGATATGGACGTCGGCGAGCCAGCTCAAAGAGGGATTGGAGTCAATGAACGTGTGTGCACGGTAGACGACGCGACCGTCGCGCTCTTCGCGATCGGTGATCTTGAACCGGATCGTACCGATGGTGAAGAAGGAATATGAGACCCGATATTCGAGCTCCTCGCCGAGCTGGAGGACTGGCGGATCCGTCTTCGCTCCCGTCATCGATGCGTCATTCTGTTCCTGCGGCCGGCGGCCGGGACCAAGCGATATCAGGGCCAGAAGGAGAATGAGCGCGTGCAGCGTGAACACCCATCTTCGATTCATTGCATCCTCAATTCAATTTCGCGATCCGCATCGCTTCAGGGAAGAGCGTCAGCGCCTTTTGGATCTGCGGATCGACATCCACCAACACGGCAATCGCTCCTTCCGTTCCGAA
>JBFYQI010000171.1:0-5051 GCA_041302875.1 Ignavibacteria bacterium | reverse complement strand
CGGTGCGAGGAGGATAGGTTTGTCGATATCGATGGAACCGATGCGCATGATGGAAACGAAACCAGAAAGACTATGAGAGAACGAAAGACAGAAACACCACAAAGGCACAGAGGACACAGAGTTAAGCGGAGATGTGAAATGGTAGATCGATCACTCTCTGCGTCTGCCGAAGGCTCGTATGATCATGGAACCGCCGAAGGCGATCAGGAGCAGCGGCCAGTGCGTCTTCCAGTCAAAGCCGAGCTTGATGACGCCAAGATTGTCTGCCAGGAGAAGTCCTCCCGCGACGGCAAAGAGGATACCCCAGTAGATGTCGATGACCTTCCGTTCATTCATGGTGACCTCCTCCCGTCGACCATGGACTCAGCGACGAACGTTACTTCTCGATCTCCTTGATGATCGCGTTCGTCATCACATCGGTGGTAACAGGATTCATCGAATTGAGATCGCGGGTGACGTGCGTTCCGGCCTTGATGACCGCAGAAACGGCATTCTGGATCTTCTCGGCCGCTTTCATCTCGCCCAGATAGTCGAGCATCATCGCCGCCGCGAGGACGAGGGCACTCGGGTTCGCGATGTTCTGGTTCGCGATGTCAGGAGCGCTGCCGTGGACGGCCTCGAAGAGCGCGGCCTCGTAGCCGATGTTCGCACCCGGTGCGACACCCAGACCGCCGACCAATCCGGAACAGAGGTCTGAAAGAATATCCCCGAAGAGGTTCGTCGTCACAATGATGTCAAACTGATTGGGGTTGCTGACCAATTGCATCGCCATGTTGTCGACGATACGGTCATTGCACTGGATCTCGGGATACTCCTGGGCGACCTTCTTCCCTACTTCGAGGAACAATCCACCGGTGAACTTCATGATGTTCGCTTTGTGAACGATCGTCACCTTGTTTCGCTTGTGTTTGCGGGCATATTCGAAGGCCGCCCGAACGATCCGCTCTGAACCGCTCCTCGTGACGACGCCTATGGTCTCCGCAGCGCTTTTGCGAGCGTCGATATAATGCTCGATGCCGGAGTAGAATTCTTCGGTATTTTCCCGGAAGACCACAATGTCGACGTTGGAAAAATGGCTCTTCACGCCTTCCAACGACTTGGCCGGACGGAGGTTGATGTAGAGGTCAAACTCCTTCCGTAAGGCGACATTCACGCTGCGGAAACCCGTTCCGACGGGGGTTGTTAGCGGTCCCTTAAGAGCGACCCTGTTCTTCGTGAGGGAATCCATCGTTTGTTGCGGAAGAGGATCTTTGTGCTTCTCAATTCCCGCCAAACCTGCCTCTTGAACGTCCCACGTTATCCGCACGCCCGTTGATTCGACCACGCGTTTTGCGGCCTCTGAAATGCTTGGGCCAATCCCGTCTCCGGGGATCAACGTGATGTTATACACCGCTCCTCCGCCGACCATTGTTGATTATGAATAGAAAATGTGAAGCCACATCAGGGCTCACAACAATGTGCAAACCCGGTAGCACACTGTGGAGTTCCATGAAACGCTGCAGACGCCGCTGTCGAGGCCTCAAAGATGACTCACGCCGATAATGCTTGCATAGGACTTCGAACGATGAGAGAAGTACTGCCATCACGCACCGGACCCTTTGGCCCCGATCGCGCGAAAGAAGGGAGAGTCTAAAACACGCTGCATCGGACCTTGCGTCTCAGGACGCTTGCAGTCGCAGTGCATCTCCTGAGGTTGACGACGCTCAGACCTAATCATGATTGCACGTAATTAACGGAGAAGAAGAAATTACTCGTTCTCAGCTGCCGCGCAAATTCGATAGAACCTGTCCTAGCGGGAACGGGTATTCTCTGCCAGGTCCCTCCAACTTTGGCGGTTGTGGGTATCCAGTCGATGTTGAATTCAGTGCCTAGGTAAGTCCGAATTGCTGATTTGGATTGATTTGTCTTCACGTACACAGAAACGACTTTTTCCGAAACAGAAAGATATGACTTCGTTCCGTCAGGGCAATAGAGGAATTGCGCGTTCCCATCGTTGAGGAAGGAAACGGCGGACAGGAGGAAACAGAGTGTCTTGACCACGGTGATCTCCCTGATTGCTGGACGATCTGAACTGTTCGCGGTGTCTCGGTCACTTCTTAGCACCAAGCGCCAATGGGACTATTTGTCCATCACTCGCAAACAGGAACTTCTTTATCCCTACCTTCTTACGAACGTCAACAACAAAAACACCATTCAACCAATCGCCCGTGAATGCATATCTTCCACTGCGCGAGATGACGACTCGATCTGTGATGTTGTTCTCGCCTGCGATCGGATTGATGTTAATGTAAGAGTCAAGTTGATTATCTTGAGCTCGCACAACCGCAATCAGTCCGCTGGGAATCGGCTCCATAATAAGATATGCCCCAGGATCCGTAACGAGAACGAATAGATTATCCGGTGTAATAGCAATGCTGCCAAGCCGATTCACTCGCACGTTCGCAGAAAGAGTGCGGGTCATCACGTCATATTTCCCAAGGTAAGCGTTTTCCGAAACACAGAACCACTTAGTGCCATCAGCGGTAAACGCTGTGGGATATGGGTACAACTGAATACCGGCAGAGGTTCGCAATTCAATGCTATCTGAGTACTGCTTTGCATTCCAATCATACACAAATAACCTCGATTGCGGCGGTGTACCCTTCAGTGCATAGATATACGGCAGAATCGGATGCAGAACTGGGCTATAAAACGTCGTGCTGTCTACTTGAGACGCGGTGTTGCCCAACGTATCTATGAGATAGACGCCATTGCGGAAACCGACCAGCCCAATCCACGGCGCAAATTGCATGCTGCAGAGAGGAATTGTTGTTGTGCTATATGTCCTTGTCCTGGTATCAAAGGCGAACATGGTTGAGGCGTTTGTTGGCAGGACATACAGTTTTGACCCGCCAGGTGTTATGAAGAAATCCGATATTGTTGCTTCGGCGACATAGACACTGCTCACAACTGTCAACCTATCGACGTCGACGATGAAGATGTAGTGTCCATCCGAGGTCCCAATGTAGAGAAACTGGTCTTCCACACCTCCAAGGAGCACAATGAAGTTCTCACTCTGTTCCCTCACGATAATCTCCAGAACCGTAGTATCGTATCCGGACAAAGTAATCTGCAGCTGCACATTGCCGACGTTGACATCAGCCAGCTCAAACACGCCGGCCAGGTCTGTAGTGTCCACGACCTGGTTGGTGAGAGATCTCACAACGGCATTGGGCAGTGGGGCAAGTGTTGAGCGGTCTTTGACTATTCCACGAATCGTCGCAAATTGCATGGGAACCGGCGTTATCACTTCAGAACAGGAACATAGGAATATTAGAAGCAACAAACTCAATAACAGACAACCCGAACTAATCGCCGAAGAAACTGATGACTCTGTGAGGTGAATGGGTCTTTCATCTGACGTGGGTTTTCTCATTTCGCTTGAATGATCCATGTCGCCTCAGTGCGTCAGGATGACGCAGGCAGCAAAACATGCTATGCCCGATTCCATTGGGTCAGAGGTTCTTGTCACCATCCCAGCCCAAGGAACGGCTCAGAGCATATTTGATTCGATTCAGCACCACATCTGGTGACGCCGCAACTCATGCCAAGAAATCGAAAGCCACTGCAAATATGCTCATCTTCCAAAGTACTTTCAAGTGGTCGTATTAATGAACCTGATAACGCCGAGTAGATTTCTTCCTAAGTCAAGTCGAAATTCCTGTCCAAACTCCGATACTGGATCGCCTCCCCCACATGCTCGGGGAGGATATCATCTGAACCGGCAAGATCGGAGATAGTCCGCGACACCTTGAGGATCCGGTCGTAGGCTCGCGCTGAGAGTCCGAGTCGTTCCATCGCTGCCTTCAACAATGCTGTCCCCTGTTCGTTCAATCGGCAGAATTCCTTGATGTCCCCCGCTTCCATGTCTGCGTTCGCGAACAATCCGCGGCGTCCAGTGAACCGCTCGGTCTGACGAGACCGTGCATTCATGACGCGCTCTCGCAGCTTCTCAGACCGTTCTCCGATCCGCTTCGAAGTGAGTTCCTGATATTGAACGGAAGGGACTTCGATGTGGATATCGATGCGGTCCAGCAGCGGTCCGGACACCCGTCCGACATACTTCCGCACCTGCTCCGGCGTGCAGCTGCATTGTTGCCGCGGATTTCCGAAATGTCCGCACGGACAAGGATTCATCGCGCAGACAAGCATGAAGTTGGCGGGATAGTCCACTGACATTTTCGACCGGCTGATGGTGACATGTCCGTCCTCCAGCGGTTGACGCAGCACCTCGAGCACGTTACGCGCGAACTCCGGGAGTTCATCCATGAAGAGCACGCCGTGATGCGCCAGAGAGATCTCACCGGGACGCGGGATCGTTCCTCCACCGACGAGCGCGGAATCGGAGATCGTGTGATGCGGCGAACGAAAAGGCCTTACAGAAACGAGTGATGCATCCGCTGGCAGGATGCCGGCGACCGAATGGATCTTCGTCGTCTCGAGCGCCTCATCGAATGTGAGCGGAGGAAGAATGCTGGGGATTCTCTTCGCCAACATCGTCTTGCCGGAGCCCGGAGGACCGATAAGAAGCGCGTTATGTCCTCCAGCAGCGGAAACTTCTAGTGCGCGCTTGACGCTTTCCTGCCCTTTCACGTCCGCGAAGTCGATCGGATACCGTTGGGCTGCGGTGAACACATCCGCCGTGTCGATGTGGAACGGCTCCACGAGCTGCCAGCTCCCGGACATGAAATCGACCGCTTCCCGCAGATCCTTGATCGGATAGATGCCGATTCCTTCCACCAATGCCGCCTCCCGCGCGTTCTCCTCCGGGAGGAGTAGTCCCCGCTTGCCTTGCCGTTTCGCCTCCAGCGCGATGACCAGCGCCCCATGGATCGGTCGCAATGTTCCATCCAACGCCAATTCGCCGATCGACAGGTATTCCTCCAGGACATCCTTCGGGCATTGTTCGGACGCTGCGATTATCCCCAATGCGATGGGGAGGTCGTACGCCGAGCCCTCCTTTCGGATATCCGCCGGCGCAAGATTGATGGTGATCCGGTGATGCGGAAACT
>JBFYQI010000146.1:0-2725 GCA_041302875.1 Ignavibacteria bacterium | reverse complement strand
GCTCCAGGCTCTCGGCTCATTTCCTCTTTCTCCACCACCCGAATCCCACAACGCCCAATCCGCCGAGGACGAGGATGTTGGCAGCAAGGCTGATGTTCTTGCCGACGAAGAAGCTGTCCGGCTCGAAATGCATTTCAAGAACATGGGTTCCCGGAGGAATCACCACTCCGCGGAACATGTAGTTGAGCCGAAGGATCGGGATCTCGGAGCCGTTCAGGTACGCCTTCCAGCCCTTCGGGTACCAAGCTTCACTCAGAAACAACAGGTTGTTTCCCGTCGCCGTCACGTTCAACGCCAAATCCTGCAAGCCGTACTTCACATACTCCGCGTGCGCTCCCTCCTGTGGCGGGTCGATGGCGATCTTGGGATCTTCAAGAACAAAGGCCACATCGGACGGATTGAAACTCATCGAATTCAGATTATCAAGGATCCGTACGGCGCTGGCCGTGTCGTACCGATTGACAAAGAACGCCCGCGGCCCCCATGCGGGATTGCGATACACATGCATCCCGCCGCCACTGAAGGCCAGCAACGATGCGCGTGCGGAGTCCTCCCGATTCGTCACGATGTACTTCACGTTCATCAGGAATTGCACCAGCGGATTGCTGAGACCCGGCCCTTCGACAATGTCCTGGTACGCCCGCATCTTGGCACCCTGATACCCATAGGCATTCTGAATGCGCCAGTAGGCGAGGCTGTTGTCGTACTGAAGCTGTCCGTTCGTCAACTGCATGATGCGGTATTGTGTCGTGTCCTGCTTCAGCGCTTGCACGAATTGCGGCATGGTGAACTGCGCTTTTCGTTCTGTCACAGGCTTCGGGTCCATCGACCGCTTGGCGACGCGCCAGAGATCAAGCGTCGATGCGGCAAGAACGATGAGAACCACCGCGGAAACGCGGAGCGATCCTTTCGCACCGAAGTAGACAGCCCCAACCACCGCGGCAAGAAAGAGGAATGCGTACGCGAAATCTGCCGCCACGGCGCGACCAACAAAATCGTGGAACTCCTGGAGGATCTCCCCTTGGCCCGTCTGCAGCGCCTGTGCCAGCCGCGGTCCGATCTCCGCCATTGGAAAAAACCCGGCATGGATGCTCTCGAACAATCCGCTTGCCACAAGCGAGAGTCCGAACAGGAGTGCCAACGCGACGAGTACATTTCGCCATCGCTTCTCGGCTGCGGGTGCAAGGGCGGCAGAAGCCTTCTCCAACAGTGCGCGCAGGCCATACGCCGCAAGGATGGGAATGAACGTCTGTACCAACGCCAGGATCATGACCGGTGCACGGAACTTGTTGAACATCGGCATGTACCAGAAGAAGGCATCGAAAACGAGATGGAACTCCTTTCCGAATGCGACAAGCGTCGAGAGAACGACGACGATCCCCGCGATCTGCACGAACGCCTCCCGCCGATAGGTCCAGAAACCGATCCCAGCGAGGACAAGCATGACAATGCCCATATACTGCGGTCCATCCACGAACGGCTGCGGTCCCCAGTACGTGTTGACCCGTACCGGTTGAGTTGTGTAGCGGCCGTCGTACATCATCGGTCCGGACCCATACCAGCTCGGGATCAGCCAAGTCATTAACTCTCCCGTTCCGAATGACCAGTTCGTCGCGTAATCATAATCCAATCCCCCTTCTTCGGTCTTTTCGTGCACAGCTCCCGTGATGGACGTTGGAGCAGACCCGCGGATCGAAAACGGATTGTATTCCCAGACCGACCAATAGCGGTCCGTATCCATGGCAAAGGCGATGACGATCGCGGCGGCGAGCGTGGCACCAACTCGGATGACCGACTGCACGCCGTCCCGGCGCAGAAGCGCCCGCACGAGGTGATACAGCACAAAGATGCCAACGGCGAGCATGACATAGTACGTCATCTGCACGTGCGTCGGCATGATGGCAAAATGAAACGCGAGCACCAGCAGAAGGGCATCCTGCCAGCGCCATCGCTCCATCAACCGCTCGAGCAACAACAAGATGAACGGGAAGAATGCGAGAACCATGATCTTGGTGTTGTGACCGATCATGATCCAGACCACGATGTACGTCGAGAACACGGCCCCCAATGCGGCGAGCACCGCCGCGGGTTTGCTGCGCACCATCCGCCAGACCAACAGATACATGCCGATCCCGAAGAGCAGGTAGTAGAAGAGGATCGATCCGACGGAGGACGTGCTCACCACGTGGACAACGTGCGCGACCTTCAGCAGAATGAAGCTGGAAACGTCGTACCAACGCGTTCCGCCGAAGGTGAGGCTCGCGTACCCCGGCATTCCGCAGAAGACATACGGATTCCAGAGTGGAAAGATCCCCTGTTCCTCCGCATCCTTCAACAGCGTTTCGTAGCTATCCCAAGCGACCGTGTCGCCGGAGATGAACGTCTTCCCTCCGCCGATCACCGGCCAGAAGAAGACGAGGAGGGACAGGACGATGACGGCGATCGCGACCGGGTGCTGCCATCGTTCGGGAATGATGTCTGATTCGGTCCGCCGCGCACCGGCAGTTGAACGCTTGGTCGGGGATTTGCTCATGGCATTCGGAGAAATGAACGAGGCTCAGCGGATGCGATGCAGATAGTCGAGCAGTTCAGCAAGACGCCGGGTGATCTCCCGCCGGTCGTACCGCCGTACCGCTTCCTCGTTCGGTGTGAATGATGATTGATGATTGAGAAAATTCTGATACTGTTCGATGAACGCACGCTTGATCGCGGGAATGTCCTGATT
>JBFYQI010000131.1:0-2669 GCA_041302875.1 Ignavibacteria bacterium | reverse complement strand
CGGGAGTATATGGGGCGCGGACCGCACCGGACGCGCACGTACGTGGTGGATGACATTGTCGTCGTTCGTCTGGAGGGAGTCCTCACGCCGGCCGAACAACAACTCGCGAAAGATGAAGCAGGCGTGAAGCTGTTGAAAGAGGTTCGAGCAACTCTGATCGAACAGGCGCATGACCGTCTTAAGGAGATTGTGCGCGAAGCGACGGGGCGCGAGGTCCTCTGTATGCATTCAGATGTGAGCGCCCGTAGAGGAGAACGGGTTATCGTCTTTTCGCTTCAGCCGTAGGCTGGGAACTTTCTGAGAGGATGTGCGGTTTTACGTAATAGATACGGGAGACAACCCGCAAGGCTTTCCGTGATGGTGGGAGGAAACGCCAGGTGGAGTGTAAACCGGCATTCAGACGGCGCTTCGGCGTTGTGGATGCCGGTTTTTTTGTTTCCCGGAACCAATGCCACGATCACTGCATCCAATTGTGAGGAGAACGTATGCAGAGCATTGAAGAGGCCGTCCGGGAGTATCTGGCGACGCATTTTGCCGAGTATCCGCAGTCGCTTCGGGTCTCGCTGGAAGGAGAGGAGATCAGCGTCAACGTCGTTCGTCCTTTTCCACCGGCGGAGCTCCGGTTGATGTACAACCACAGCGACAGCGAGTCGTTTCACCGGTATTATTCGGCCATGTTCAAGAACACCGAGCAGGATCTGAAAGACCGTATCGGCCGGCTGATCGGCTGTCACATCAAAGAGGCGGCCTTTGTGATCAACGCGGCGAAACAAGAACTGGATATTGTACTGACCAAAGATCAAGGAACCAGGAGGATACCATGAATACGCTTCGCACCGTTGTGTTGATGTCGTTATTGACCGTTCTGCTGGTGTTCATCGGGAACATGCTGGGCGGGACGGGTGGGATGATGATGGCGTTTCTGTTCGCCGTCGTGATGAATTTCGGGACGTACTGGTTCAGCGACAAGATCGTCCTGAAGATGTACGGCGCGCAGGAACTCCAGCGCTCGGACGACCCGGCGCTCTTCCAGATGACGGAAGAACTGGCCGCGCGCGGTGGGATTCCGATGCCGAAGATGTATCTGATTCCAAACGACCAGCCAAATGCGTTCGCGACGGGACGCGATCCGCAGCATGCCGCGGTCGCCGTGACCTCGGGGATCATGCGCATGCTCTCGCGGGATGAACTACGCGGTGTGATCGCACATGAACTGGCTCACGTCAAGCATCGCGACATCCTCATCGGAACTATCGCCGCGACCTTTGCCGGCGCCATCAGCATGCTTGCCAACATGGCGCAATGGGCGATGATCTTCGGCGGCGGACGGAATTCGGACAACGAAGAGGGCGGAAGCCCCGTTGCCGGTATCGTGATGATGATCGTCGCCCCGATCGCAGCCATGCTCATCCAGATGGCGATCTCTCGGTCGCGCGAATATGCGGCGGACGCGGGTGGAGCCCAGATGGCCGGCAATCCGCTGTCCCTTGCCAGCGCTCTGAAGAAACTGCACGCGAAGGCGGAACAGATCCCGATGGATGCGACGCCGGCAACGGCGCACATGTTCATCGTGAATCCGCTGACCGGCGGCGGACTCATGAGCCTCTTCAGCACACATCCGCCAATGGAAGAGCGCGTCGCACGCCTCGAGGCGATGGCTTACGGCACGCGCATCAGCTGACACCAGAAACGAAGGAGATGAACCATGCAATGTCCCGTGTGTAACGTACCACTGTCGATGTCCGATCGCCAAGGCGTCGAGATCGATTACTGTCCGAAATGCCGCGGCGTGTGGCTGGACCGCGGCGAGCTTGACAAGCTCATCGAACGTTCGGTGAACGAAATGCCTCCGCCGCCGACGGCGCGGCAGCAATCGTACGGACGGGATGAGTACAAGTATCGCAAACGAAAGTCCATGTTGGGAGAGATCTTTGATTTTTAGGAACGAACGACTATGAAGTGGTCCTGGAATATTGGCCGGTATGCCGGCATCGATGTCTTCATCCATGCAACATTCCTGCTGCTTATCGGATTTGTCGCGGTATCGTACTGGATGCGCGGTGCGGATCCGGCGGGGATCGTCGAGGGAGTGCTGTTCATCCTCGCGCTGTTTGTGTGCGTGCTGCTCCACGAGTTCGGACATGCGCTGACCGCACGGAAATACGGGATCCGCACACGTGATATCACGCTGTTGCCGATCGGCGGGATCGCGCGGCTCGAACGCATGCCGGACAAGCCCATCCAGGAACTCTGGGTCGCGCTCGCAGGACCGGCGGTCAATCTGGTCATCGCAGCCGTTCTCTTCACCGTGCAGGTGGCGATGGCCGGTCTCGTCCCGCTGAGCGACCTGAGCGTCACAGGCGGACCGTTCCTGGAGCGCCTGCTGATGGCAAATCTGTTTCTGGTGGGATTCAATCTGTTGCCCGCGTTCCCAATGGACGGCGGGCGAGTGTTTCGGGCGCTGCTCGCCATGCGCATGGAGTATGTGCGGGCGACGAGCATCGCGGCGACAGTCGGACAAGGAATGGCATTGCTCTTCGGGTTTGCGGGATTGATCGGGAATCCATTCCTTCTGTTCATTGCATTCTTCGTCTGGATCGGCGCATCGCAAGAAGCAAGCATGACGCAGATGAAGTCGGCGCTCGCGGGCATACCGGTCCAGCGGGTGA
>JBFYQI010000105.1:0-2962 GCA_041302875.1 Ignavibacteria bacterium | reverse complement strand
ATCCAGTCCGAACGCCGCATGAAGCGATACCGACGCTCCGCCTCCAGCAGGAATTGCCGCACCGGAACCGCATGGTCCACCCGAGCGAGCTTTCGCACTCCCGCGATATACACCATAGCGACGAAGATATACACGAGTGTAAGACTTCCGTACATCGTCTGGCGTTCCTGCGCCTTTTCGACGGAGCCCGGGTCGAGCAATGACACAATGAATGCGATAAGGAAGATCGCGGTCGCGATCATGATGAACATGCGTGCTTGACGGGTCTTCTTCAGGTGTTGTTTGTCCGTGGTTTTGAGGACGTCGATGAGCGACTGTGTCGATTCACCCCCGCGGTCCGAACTCCGCACTCCAACGTCCGGCGCCTTGACGCGCATGGTCTTGTCTTTCATGTTATCGATGTCCATGGTTCTCCCTTTCCATCGCCTCTATCAATGCCGCCTTGATCCGGTGGATCTTCTCCCGCACGTTCGATTCTGAGATGTCAAGGACCTCCGCCATCTCCTTAGTGCTGAGATCCTCGAGATACAGAGAGATAAGCGTTCGGTCGAGCGGTGGGAGATCGTTGATACAGGCATACATCAACTGCAGTTCTTCCTCAATGTCACTGGATTCTTCTGTCTGAACCCTCTCCGTCAGTTGGTCGCCCAAATCACTACCGGGGAGAAAGACCCTCTGCCGACGATGTTCTCTTTGCAGCAATCCAAGACACGTGTTGACCGTGATGCGGTAGACCCAGGTGCCGAGTTGTGACCGTCCCTCGAAGCAATTGAGGTTCTGCCAAAGGTGAATCAGTACCTGCTGATAAGCATCCTTGCGGAGTTCTTGATCGCGCACGTAGCAACAGCACATGCGGTAAATCCGGTCGCGGTGTTCTTCCAGGAGGGCGGTATAGGTATTTTCTCTTGTCATTGGGATGCCTTGCACATAGGGTTAGATACGCAAGCATCCGTTTTGTTACAAGGGGAACCGGCTGCCGTGGAATGCGTGTTGAGTAAAAGCTATCCCATGCGATCAGTTCCCACAAATCTCCACAATTTGAGGAAATCATGCCCAAGATCGTTCACTTCGAAATCCCCGGGATGGAATACTGGTTCACCAATGCCGGACCCGAACAGGAAGAGGGAATCAACGGCGCTATCATTAAGCGGAACGATGCGTCCCAGCCGTTGACCATCCAGGTCGGCGTGAGTGATATCGACGCCACAATTGCTGCCATCGGCAACGCGGGTGGGACTGTTGTGGTGCCGAAGGGTTCGATTCCGGGTATGGGACATTTTGCATACTTTACGGACCCGGATGGCGTCATCATCGGGCTGTGGCAGCACGACAAGAATGCGCAATAGGATCGCTATGACTCTCTGGACCCTGACCGTCATCGGTGTACTCACCGCCGGCCTCTTTTACATTGGCTGGCGGCTGATCACTCCCTTCGATCTCCCCAAGTGGGGGAAGGTTGCCGCATGGGTCGGCCTCGCGCTGATGATCCTGCTTCCGTTCTTCGGCATGATCCTGGGGCGTCGGTTGCCGGCGTGGCAGGGAACACTCTCCTGGATCACCTACATCTCGCTCGGCTTCATCTCGTTCGTCTTCACGCTTCTCGTGATCCGCGATGTGCTCTATCTTGGAGGGCTCGGGGTCAACAAACTGATGGCGTTCTTCCGTCCCGAACTTCCCCCCGCGCTTGATGCTGCGCGTCGCTCCTTCCTCATCGAGGCAACGAATCTCGGTGTGCTTGGGGTAGCGGGCGTGCTGACGTCGTACGGCATCTATGAGGCGAGGAAACGTCCGGGCATCGTCAACGTCACCGTTCCGCTGAAGAACCTCCCCGCAGCGTTCGAGGGATTCCGCATCGTGCAGATCTCGGACATTCATGCGGGGCTCACCATCGGACGGGAATGGATCGCGACCGTCGCCGAAGATGTCGCATCGCTCGCACCCGACCTCATCGCCTTGACCGGCGATCTGGTGGATGGAAGCGTAGCGCACTTGCGCGACGACGTCGAACCACTCGCATCGCTCAAGGCCCCGTTCGGGCGATACTACGTCACGGGGAATCACGAGTACTATTCTGGCGCGGCGCCGTGGGTGGAGGAAGTGCAACGGCTCGGATTCACGCCGCTCATGAATGAGCACGTGATCATTGAGAAGAACGGGGAGCGGCTCGTATTAGGAGGAGTGACAGATGTGACTGCGGGGGGATTCATCGCGGAGCATCGCTCCGACCCGCAGAGAGCATTCGCCGGAGCGCCGACCGATACGACGCGCATCCTGCTGGCGCATCAGCCGAAGAGTATCAACGCCGCCGCGTCCGTGGGGATCGATCTGCAGATCAGCGGGCACACGCACGGCGGTCAGTTCTTCCCCTGGAATCTGTTGGCGACGCTCGGTCAGCCGTATCTCAAGGGATTGCACGACCACAACGGGACGTGGGTCTATGTCAGCAAGGGAACCGGTTACTGGGGACCCCCTGTCCGCGTGGGCGCGCGCTCGGAGATCACGGTGCTGACGCTGACGAAGGAGAAGGGAAAGAGGACGTAGGATCGCGGTGATTTCGGGTCATGCTGAGCTTGTCGAAGCATGACCCATAATGACATCCCCCACGCTGTTCCCAGCCCCTCACCCCATTTCCCACCGACGATCTTCGTTGAGCTTCTGTAAAGCTCGCCGTACCATTCTTCATGAAACGAGGATGGGTTTACATCTTGCTCTGCGCTGACAATTCGTACTACACGGGATCAACATCTTCATTGGAAACCCGAATCGCGCAGCACTGCAACGGATTTCTCGGCGGCTACACTGCGCAACGACTGCCTGTGAGGCTTGTTTGGACTCAGGAGTTTGCTTCGATAGAAGACGCAGTGCGTGCAGAACGACAGATCAAAGGATGGTGCCGGCGAAAGAAGGAGGCTCTTATGCGTGGTGATTTCGAATTGCTCAGGGCGCTATCTCGGAATCATAG
>JBFYQI010000046.1:0-2685 GCA_041302875.1 Ignavibacteria bacterium | reverse complement strand
GGCGGGGGCGGATGTGGTGTCTGCGGGAGAACTGCATCTTGCGATGAAGGCGGGATTCACACCGGACCGCATCGTGTTCGCCGGCGTCGGCAAGCGTGATGACGAAATCGAATTCGCGCTTCAGCAAGACATTGCCGGATTCAACGCAGAGTCGACGGCGGAGCTGCAGGCGATCTCGCGCATCGCGTTGCGCATGCAGAAGAGGGCGCGCATCGCACTTCGCATCAATCCGGACATTGACGCGCAGAGTCATCCGTACATCACGACCGGACTGCAGAACAACAAATTCGGAATTCCGGCAACGAACGCGCTCGAGACCTTCCAGTATGCCTCCTCGCTCCCGTCACTTGAGATCACGGGCGTCCACACGCACATCGGGTCGCAAATCATCAAGACCGAACCGTTCGTCGCCACTGCGCAGTATCTTGCGGGGCTGGTGACGCAGTTGCGCGAGGCCGGCATTCATCTGAAGCACATCGATTTCGGCGGAGGGATCGGTGTTCGATACTTCAACGCGCTTCGACATGAAATGCTTCCCGTGGAGGATGGCACACACGACGCAATCCCTGTCTTGGGAGATTTCCTCGGGTCCTTTGTGCCGATCCTTGCGGGCACCGGATGCTCCATTTGGCTCGAACCCGGACGGTCGATCATTGCTGAAGCCGGAGCGCTGCTGACGCGTGTGCTGTATCTCAAGGAGAACGGCGAGAAGCGGTTCGTGATCGTTGATGCGGCGATGACGGACCTGCTGCGGCCCAGTTTGTATCAGGCGCACCATCAGGTTGTTCCCGCGGTGCTTGACACGTACGAGCGCATCACGGCCGACGTGGTGGGTCCGGTGTGCGAGACGGGAGATTTCCTCGCGCGGGACCGGGTTCTTATCCGGACGAAGCAGGGAGAAGTGCTGGCGATCATGACAGCGGGGGCATATGGATTCGTGAACGTTTCGCATTACAACGGACGGCCGAATCCGGCCGAGGTGCTGGTCAACGGGGAGCGCGTGAAAGTGGTGCGGGTGCGGGAGGGGATGGAGGATTTGTAGGAGAGTTCGGAGTTGGAAGAGAGGGAGGGGGATGGGAATTCGGAGCGGGTTTTTTGGGGGGGGCAAAGCCCGCCCCTTAGGGGGCTTAAGGGGCTTAAGCCCTCTTCATCAAGTTGGGCTGATTTCTCACGAATTCCACTCGGAATCAGCAATTTCCCAATTCCGCCCCTTCCCCAATTCTCCTTCCCGCAAGCAACATCCAAATACTTCTCTTCGTTTCCGTATATTACAATTCAATTCTCCTGTTCCACCGTGAGTAAGAACCCGTGCTGAAACGCATCGTCTCCTCGTTCAAATCCCTCTTTGCACCGAAACCCAAGATCGCGCAGAAATCCACCGCGCATCCGCCAAAAGACTCGACGCATCCGAAAAAGACCCGATCGACGCCTCCGCATGAGAGATCGGGACTTCCGCCGTCAGCGCATGAGAAGCGGCGGAGAGAAACTCGTGATGAGTACGCTGCGCGACATGCGGCAAAGAAGCCGGTCCGCAAAGAACACCAAGCGCCTCCGCCACCTCTTGTGGAATCCCCATGGGATCCATCTGCGTTCAAGATCCCCGTCGTCGACGGCAAGACCCGCTTCCATGATTTCACATTGTCCTCGTCTGTGATGCATGCGATCTTCGATCTCGGGTTTCAGTACTGCACCCCGGTGCAGGCGGAAACACTGACCAAATCGCTCCATGGCGAAGATGTCGTTGCCCAGGCGCAGACCGGGACCGGAAAGACCGCGGCCTTTCTGATCACGATCTTCGAACATTTCATGCGCAATCCTCTCAAGGAGAAGCGTCCCCATGGAACGCCTCGCGCCTTGATCCTCGCGCCGACGCGTGAGCTCGTCATGCAGATCGAAAAGGATGCGCGCGGACTCGGGAAGTACATTCCGTGCGGCATTCTGGCGCTCGTCGGAGGCATCGACTACCAGAAGCAGCAGAACGCGCTGAAGAATCAAGACAGCGACGTCCTCATTTGCACGCCGGGTCGTCTGCTCGACTTCAAACGAAAGCACCTTGTCGATCTTTCCCATGTCGAGATCCTTGTGCTCGACGAGGCCGATCGGATGCTGGACATGGGATTTATCGATGCCGTCAAGTCGATCGTCATCAGCACGCCGCCCAAAGCCAAGCGGCAAACGATGTTCTTCTCCGCAACGATGTCCGGTGATGTTCGTCGACTTTCTGAATCCTGGACCCGGCAGGCGTTCGAGGTGAACGTAACGCCGGACATGGTCGCCGTTGACACCGTCGAACAGATCACCTACATCACCACGCAGCAGGAAAAGCCCGTCTTGATGTACAACCTCATCAATCAGAAACATCTGAACCGCGTGCTGGTGTTTGTCAATCGTCGGGACGAGGCACGCGATCTTAATGACACCCTCAATTCGCACGGCGTGGACAGCACCCTACTCTCCGGCGATGTGGACCAGCGACAACGCATGCATCGGCTCGAACGATTTCGCGAAGGGAAGGTTCGCGTGCTGGTGGCGACCAATGTCGCCTCGCGCGGCCTCCATGTCGAAGGAATATCCCACGTCATCAATTATAACATGCCGTCGGATGTTGAAGAGTACGTCCATCGCATAGGACGCACGGGACGTGCTGGCGCAAGCGGAACATCGATCAGCTTTGCGGATGAGTAT
>JBFYQI010000025.1:0-3829 GCA_041302875.1 Ignavibacteria bacterium | reverse complement strand
AGATACACGAAGAATGACTCAACGCCCAGCACGGTCAGCCACCGTGGAAACCACTGATGGACGATGAACTTTTCAAGGAACCATAGTGCGGCGAGAACGACGAGGAGAATCCCAAGCCGCATCCAGAAGAAATTCGGTCCCGTCGTCCAGTAGGCGTTCTCGTCCGGGGAAGAAAGCAGGAACTGCTCGGAAACCCAGGCGAACACCATGAGCAAAAATCCTGCGAGGAGCATTCGCCGGATGAACCGTCCCCCCGCTTCGCTCTCTTCCGCGCGGAGGAACAACCAGGCACACACCACCCCGGCAATCACGAATCCGGCGAAGGGAAATATCGGATAGGGCGAGCCCGTGACCGTGTTCAACGCCGAACGAAGCCACAACGGAAGCGAGGGATCGAGAGACCATGTCGAGACTGAAGGGGTCAAATACACCAGCACAGGCACCAGGAGCGCAGTTGTCCGGCAAAACAGGCGGTCGTTGCGAAGAAGGACGAGCAGGAAGTAGAGGAATAACAGCGCTATGCCGATGCACTGCAGCACCCCGAAGGAAAGGAACATCTCCCATTGATCCGCGGTACCTTCAGCGATCGTCTTCTGGAGCGAGAGATACGGCGCGTGAAGTGAATATCCCACCGCGATCAGCATGAACGCGCGACCGGCCCGGCGTGCCCATCCCCACGAAAGACGAGTAACGACATCCCAACGGCGAGAGGTGGAAATGGCGAATGCGAATCCGGCGCCGAAGAAGAAGCCCGGAGCCGTGATCCCATGGATGAGTTCATGGAACGTGAAGAGGGAACCGGCCTTTATTTCGGGCAGGAGGAGTGCGCGGACGAAGTGCCCTTCGAGCATGAGCACCACAAACAGACCGCGGTACAGATCCAGGAAGCTGTACCGCGCTGTTTGAGATGACGCAACTATGGACGAAGAATTGGTCAAACGGCTCCGACGACGGCGTTGATGGCAACGACATTCACGATGTCGGCAACACTGCACCCGCGCGAGAGATCGAACGCGGGCTTCCGCAATCCCTGCACGACGGGACCGACAGCCTCGGCACCCGCAAGTCGCTGCGTGATCTTGTAGCCGATATTTCCTGCGTTGAGATCCGGGAAGATAAAGACGTTTGCCGATCCGGCGACAGGGCTGCCGGGCGCTTTGGATTTTCCAATCGACGGAACGACGGCGGCGTCGAACTGCATCTCGCCATCCACCAGCATGCTCGGACGCTTCTGTTTCACCAACGCGGTCGCCGCTTGGACCTTTTCAACGAGCGGGTGTGCCGCGCTCCCTTTGGTCGAGAATGAAAGCATGGCAACGCGGGGCGTTTCGCCGAGGAGCTTTCCATGGTTCTCCGCCGAGGCGATGGCGATGTCGGCCAACTGCTCAGCGGTCGGATCGGGAACGACCGCGCAATCGGAGAATGTGAGAACCTTATCGCTGAAGACCATGAGGAAGAAGCTGGACACGATGCTGATCCCTTCCGCCATTCCGATGATCTGAATGGCGGCGCGCAGCACATCTCCGGTGGTCGAGAGAGAGCCCGCAACACTGCCGTCTGCCATGCCGCGACGGACCATCATGGCGCCGAAGAACAGTGGATTGCGCATGATGGGCCCGGCCTCCGCCATCGTCATCTTCTTTGCTTTCCGAAGCTCGTAATATTCCGCGATGAAGGAATCAAGATGCGGCGACGTTCCAGGATCAACAACATTGACGCCGTCAAGCGACACGGCGATCTCAGCCGCCTTTGCCCGGACGACCTTCTCATCGCCGATCAGTGAAATGGTTGCGAGCTTCTCGTCGACGCAAATGCGGGCGGCGCGAATGGCGCGCTCGTCGGTCGCATCGGGAAGGACGATATGCTTGTGAAGGTTCTTGGCTTTTGTTTTGATGCTTTCGATCAGATCCATGTTTGCCATTGACGTGCTTTCGATTGAACGGTGGGGTGTGTTCTGCCGAATTGACAACAGAAAGATACGCAACACTTGAAAAACCAACAAAACCCATTGTATTAAAAGAACTTAATGTATGGCAAGCCTCATTGATGCACTGACAAAGTTTCACTAATTTTTTGCTCTGAGAGCGGAAATGGAGAAGCCGAGAAACATCTATATCGAGACGTACGGTTGTCAGATGAACGTCGCGGATTCCGAGGTTGTCCTTGGAATCATGCGGGAGGCGGGCTACTCACGGACGGAAGAGGCAAAGAAGGCCGACGTCATATTCGTGAACACCTGTGCTGTTCGTGAGAACGCGGAACAGCGGGTCTACGGGCGACTGGGTGATTTCCGGCATCTCAAACGCTCGAATCCCGCCGTTGTGCTTGGCGTGCTGGGATGTATGGCGGAACGCCTGCGGAAAGATCTGCTCGAAGAGGAAACATCGGTCGACCTGGTCGTGGGTCCGGATGAATACCGGAAACTTCCAACGCTCGTCGAAGCCGCACTGCAGGGAGAAAAAGGCATTGCAATCCGGCTCTCGCGTGTTGAGAACTACGATGACATTGAACCGCTTCGAGAGGACGGCATCTCGGCGTGGATCTCCATCATGCGCGGCTGCGACAAGTTCTGTACGTTCTGCGTCGTTCCTTTTACGCGGGGTCGTGAACGAAGCCGCTCGTTTGACAACATCGTGCGCGAAGTGGAACGGCTTGCGCAGCGAGGCTTCAAGGAAGTGACGCTGCTCGGTCAAAACGTGAATTCGTACCACGACGCGGACCA
Source organism: Ignavibacteria bacterium (assembly GCA_041302875.1). Lineage (GTDB taxonomy): Bacteria > Bacteroidota > Ignavibacteria > UBA10030 > UBA10030 > JAKAJH01. Next base: position 1,107 of record JBFYQI010000025.1, on the reverse strand, counting down.
TGATTTTGCCGACCTGCTTGCGCGGTGCGCGGCGGTCGATCGTTCGATGCGCGTACGCTTCACCACGTCACATCCGCAAGACATGACGAACACGTTGATCGAAACGATCGCCGCACACGAGAACATCTGCAAGTATATTCATCTCCCCGTGCAATCCGGCTCCGACCGCATTCTTGAGTTGATGAATCGAACCTACACGGCGGATGAATATCTTCGACTCGTGGACCGGATCAAGCGGACCATCCCCGGCGTCAGTCTGTCGACGGATATCATCGCCGGGTTTCCAACCGAAAGCGATGCGGACCACCGAAAGACCATCGAACTGATACAGGCGGTCGAATACGATGGCGCATTCACGTTCAAGTATTCGCCGCGCGAGAACACCAAGGCGTGGAACATGGCGGACTCCGTTCCGGAGGAGCTCAAGATCGAGCGGTTGAATGAGATCATCGATGTTCAGCGCGCCATCTCGTTCCGTCTGAACCAGCAACTGATCGGACGCACGGTCGGCGTGTTGGTGGAAGGAGAAAGCAAGAAGTCGGATCAGGACTTCTGCGGACGCACGGATACGAACAAGATGGTCGTCTTCCCGCGGAATGGATATCAACCGGGCGCGTACGCGGAGATTTGGATCCGGCGTGCGAATGCGGCAACGTTGTTCGGTCAACACGAACCAAGCACGGCACAGGAGGGATAAGCAATGCGCATTGGCATCCTGCCGTTTCTTATCGGCGTCGTTCTTGTGAACAGCGCAATCGGGCAAACAACCGGAAGCGAGCCGAACATCCAGCGAAGATTGGAGTTGATCGAAAAGGGCGAGGGTGAATCTGTGAAGGGCGAACTGCCCGCGTTGATGACGACGTATCAGAACAACCCCGGCGTCATCTATCTCCAGGCGGTGTTGACGTCGGATGGGAGCGAGGCGTCGAAGTTGTATCAGAACATCGTGGACAACTTTCCGCGCAATGAGTGGGCAGACGATGCGCTGTTTCGCCTGTATCAATATTACTACTCGATCGGGCTGTACAAAACGGCGGAGCAGAAACTGGCGCAGTTGAAGGCGGAGTATCCGTTCTCGGCATACGCATCGGAGGAACCGCTGGGCAC
>JBFYQI010000559.1:0-3270 GCA_041302875.1 Ignavibacteria bacterium | reverse complement strand
GCGAGTGCGCAGTGAGCATCGAGGACAGTGGGAGAACGCTGGAGGAGGGTGCGGAGAACGACCCGTGCCGAATCGAACTGGCGCTGCCATCCGTACGTCCGTGCGGTGAGTACCGTCGCGTCGTGATATCCCGGAGCGCGCTGGAGCAGAGCACGTGCGACCATGCGGGCGTCGGCATATCTTCCCTTCGCGGCCAGTTGTCGGGCGTATTCGAACAGCTCGTCGGGACCGCGCCCTGCGGTGTCGAGTTGCGCGAACGAAAGAAGGGGGAGGGAGATCAGGGATGCAAGCCAGAACAGGCGAACATGCATGGGTCGGTCCTGAATGCGGGAAGATCAATTAAAGTGCAAGATGAAGAAAACTCGGGAGAGATACAAATAACGAAGGGTTCCCCCGAGGGAGAACCCTTTCCTTCCTGAAACGGTGGAACGACCTGTGGTGCTAGTAGCGCCTTACTTTCACGCTGCCGAGCCCCGATTCGATCGAGAGATCGAGACGATAATCGGCATCCTGATACTCCCGTGTTTCGTACACATCGCCCCGTTTGCGGATGAACTCGTCGTCAAGGTTGGAACTCGACAGCCAGCTCTCATCGTGCACGACCCGGGCAGCGATGTTGGACGGGATGTTGACGACGATGGAACCAAGTCCAACCTCGATGCTGGCCTTGGCACTCTGCCGCAACGCTCCTCCAAAGTCCAGCTTGTATGAACCGATCCCACCGCTGAAGTTCAACACACGGAAGTTGAGATTCGAGAGATTCGTTCCGGTGAACTTGCTCACACCGGATTCGATCTCGATCTCCTCGGCAACGATCGGATTTGGCTTGTCACACATGAGCTCTACGCTGCTCGCGCCCGTCTCGATCCGAAGATGCCGGATCCGAAGACCGGAGACATCCAGCTCTCCTCTTCCCGCGCCAAGTTCGAGATCGAAATCGATCGGCAGGTCTTCCGACAGCATCACTGTGATGCGACGATCATCCCCGTGGTCGTTGGAGTTTTCATCCTTCCAGATCTTGGAATCCTTTTTCGTCTTGATCCGCAAGGTCCCTTTGGATCCAGAGACCTCGTAGCTCACGGCGATCCTGAGCTTGTCGTCCGTGTCCTGATCGTAATCGACGACCGCGACGCGATCCTTGGGTCCTCGCTCAACGTAGAGCGTTCCGAAGGCCACGTCAATGATGATGCTCAGTTCTTTCTCGGTTGTGCGTGAGAACTCGCGGCGGGTGTTTTCCGGTGTGAATGCGGAAAGCGAAGTGACACTGAAAGCGAAGATCGCAAAGGAAGCGGTGAGTCGTTTCATGGCCGTAGCCCCAAGTGATTGACTATCTTAGGTTTACGGGTGTGTTTGGTGCAAAGTTGCGGGCACTGTGGTGATCCGGTTGGTCGAAAAACGGGAAAAACGAGGGTGAATACGCATCGGACTGCTAATAGTGCCGCATCTTGTCCTTGAGGCGTTTGTACAGCATTTCCCGCGCGCGAAAGATGTGTGCTTTCACGGTCCCAAGAGGAAGATGGAGGGCCTTGGCGATCTCCGAATATTCCTTCTCCTCCACGTGGCGCATGATGATCACTTGACGGTACTTTGGTGGAAGCGCGTTCATTGCTTCCTCCAGCATGCGATGTCGCTGAGAAGAAATCAGTTCCTGATCCGGTTCAGGATCGGTGTCCGGCAATTCGAAGGAGAAGTCGCTGTCCTTGGACTCGATGGGCTTGTCGATCGAGAAGGTCTGGAGACGTTTGCGGCGGATGTGGTCGATCGCATTGTTGGTTGCGATCTTATAGAGCCAGGTGGAGAAGGCGTACTCTTCGTTGAAAGACGCGAGCGATGTGAACGCCTTGATGAAGGCCTCCTGTGTGAGGTCTTCCACTTCTTCCGGTGCTCGGACGATGCGATAGATGAGCGCGGAGATGACATCGTGGTACTTCTGTCGAAGCCGCTGATAGGCTTTCTGGTCACCTCGCAACGCGCGGCGGATCAGTGCAGAGTCTTCGTCCCGCGACGGGGAGCGTTTGATTCCTTCGGTCGATGCCATCGTGGTTTCCAACATACTCAAAAAAGGGGCCATCGGCAAGAAAGCGTCGCTTGTCACACATTTCTTGCATTCCCTTTACAAATCGCGTAGATTAAATGATATGCTGATCACATTTGAAGGCCTGGACTTTTCGGGAAAATCGACGCAAGTGCGGTTGCTAGCCGACTGGCTGGAGTCGCGCGGACGCCGCGCATTGGTGCTTCGTGAACCCGGAGGCACGGAGATCGGCGAACGCATTCGATCGATCCTCCTGGACCGGACGAACATGCATCTGACGCAGGCAGGAGAGCTTTTTCTCTTTTCCGCCAGCCGTGCACAACTGGTGGATGATGTCATTCGGCCGGCGCTCGCGGACGGTGTGACCGTGATCCTGGATCGTTACTTCGATTCCACAACCGCTTATCAGGGATATGGGCGAGGAATTCCACTCGATGTGATTCATGCGGTCAATCGGTTCGCTACAAGGGGATTGACGCCGGACCGCACGTTCTTTCTCGACATACCGCTTGAAGAGATCGAGCGGCGGATACGCGAATCGGGGGCTGCGCGCGATCGGATGGAAGCGAGCGGAGACGACTTCTATCGACGCGTGCGAAACGGCTTTCTCGCCTTGGCGGCAGCTGAGAGTCGATTCGTTGTTGTGGACGGTACCAGAGCTGTCGCGGCGATCCATGAAGAGATCATCAGTACGATTGAAGGGGTTTGATGAAGATGACGAAACAACAGGAGAAGAGGACGAAGACCGTGAAGGAAACTCAACGCTTAAGGAATGCCGCTGGATGGACGCGGCCAGTGGTGGTGCTTTTGCTCGGAGCGCTCGTTGTCGTTTGCGCGACCGGATTCTTCGTCCAGGATGAGGCGAATCTGCTCTTCCGCATTCACCGGGGGATCACAACGTTTGGAAAGGTCTACGAAGAGATCGCCGTCAACTATGTCGACGACATCGATCCGGACGGATTTCTCCGCGCAGGCATCGACGGGATGCTCCGCACGCTGGATCCCTACACCTCCTATGTGGGTGAGGAAGAGAGCGATGAACTGGAATTGGTCACGTCCGGCCGGTATGGAGGGATCGGAGTCACGATCGGCATCAGGGATGGTGCGGTCACGATCGTGAATTTGATGGATGGATATTCCGCGGCGAAGCGGGGGATCGAGATGGGCGATCGCGTGCTCGAGGTCGACGCGAAACCGGTTTCCGGCATGTCGCTGGAATCGATCCGGCTGCTGGT
>JBFYQI010000069.1:0-4479 GCA_041302875.1 Ignavibacteria bacterium | reverse complement strand
GTTTTTCCGGGAGCCCCGATGAGAACGGCGTTCATCGCCTCGACATTCGGAAATGTTTGCTCGGCGCGCAGTTCATGGGTTGCGGAATCCTTGCGCGTGACCGTCACAAGCCATGCCGAGTCCAGCGGGAGCGGGAATGCGCGAACGGCGATCGTGGCAGAGTCAGCAGTGAAGACAAGGGTGCGCGTCAACCGCCCGTCTGGATGCACGACCGTGGTTACGTGAGTTTCCAGGCAGGCCGGAAACACAAGCACGCACAAGATGAAAACGGCGGATTTCTGCACAAACCGTCCCATGGCCAATACTCCTCTGAATGAGCGGGAAAACCACAGGAACTTACCGAATCGTGACACAAGAAGAAAGTATCCCGCAAAAACGCTGGAATTTCCGTCCGCTTTTCACAATCTTGCAATGCTTGCTTCACCAAATCACCCAATCACCAAATCGCCCAATTAAAGTATCTTTGTTTCCCTTAATCACCAATCATCAATCACCAATCAAAAATCCCGTTCACCTATGCCCTTTACCATCCAGAACTTCCGTCTCCCACAATCCCAATCCAACCTCAAAGCCTTCTTCGATGTGCAACTCGACAACGGCATCGTCCTGAAAGGATTCAAGATCGCGCAAGGACCGACCGGTCTGTTCGTCGGCGTTCCAAGCGAGAAAGATCAGAACGGTAAATGGTGGGACAGGGTGATCATCCCGAAAGAACTGAAGGAAGAACTGAACCGTCTCGCCCTTGCAGAGTATTCAAAGCAGGGGGGATCTGGAGCAAGTTCACCGCGGCAGGATCCGCCGGAAACCGACCTTCCATTCTAATGAACCACCATGGAGCGGAAGTCCATCATGAGACATGCTCTCCTCTCGTTCCTCTTCATCCCGTGTTTCTTCCAGAGTGCCGCGATGGCAGAAGAACCTAAGTACAAGGTGATCGTCTCGGATGGCGACTTCGAAGTGCGCCTGTACGAGCCCTACATTGTTGCCGAGACGATCGTGGATACGGCCGATTGGGACGAAGCTTCAAACGAGGGATTTCGACGCCTCGCCGGGTACATCTTCGGCGGCAATACGGTCAAGCAGAAGATCTCGATGACAGCTCCGGTCACAACGGAGCGATCGCAGAAGATCGCCATGACCGCCCCGGTCGAGACGAACCGTCAAGGGTCATCCGTGGTGGTCCGTTTTATGATGCCCTCTGAGTGGACCCTGGAAACCTTGCCCACGCCCAACGACCCTCGTGTTGTTCTCCGATCGGTTTCTGCCCGGAAGCTTGCGGTGATCGAATTTTCCGGTCGCTGGACCTCCGACAACTTCCGCGAACACACGGAAGAATTGCGGGCATGGATCACGGCGAAGGGATTCGCGACCGCTGGTGATCCGATCGAGGCGCGGTACAACGCCCCGTTCATTCCCTCATTCCTCCGTCACAACGAAGTGCTGATCCCCGTCGAATAAAGCATGACTTCTTCAACCGAATACGAAAGGACTGGCGATGCGAACAGTTCTCGTTGTTCTGGTTGCGTTGCTGCCGCTCTGTGCTCAAGCGCAAACGCTGAGTGACCCGGCATGGGGATTTTCCCTCACTCTTCCGCAGGGATGGAAGGGGGAGTCATCGGCCGAGGGAGCGATCATCGGTCATGATCAAATCTCGGGGGTCATCATCGTGATGCTCCATGATGCGCCGGACATGGAGACCGTCTCGGGGTATCTGCAGGAAGGACTGGCCGAGGAGAGCATTCAGCTGTATCCCGCGAGCGAGCCCAAAAAGGAAGGGAAGAACGCTCTTTCCGGCCTCTTCGATGGATTCTACGAAGGTCAATCCGTCAAGGCAAAGGCGATCGGCGTCCTCGCGCCTGGAGGAACGGGCGGCGCGTTCATCATCGCCCTCACAACTCCCGAACAATTCGGCACCCAGCTCACGAAGGCGGCTGATGCGCTCGCGAAGAGCCTTCGTCCCGTCAAACGGTCGGGGATTGCTGGGAACTCAGCAGGCGGTTCCGGGGTAGAATCGCATCTTGTCGGCACATGGGTCACCACCACGACGAACACGGAACGCCGAGTCACCCTGCATTCCAATGGTCGGTTCAGCATGAACTACGAGGCGTCGTACTCGGGTCGGTCCAACGATCAGTACGGGAATCAGACGATGGCGTGGGGTCAGGGAGGTCAACAGGGATCACAAGGACGCTGGAGCGTCCGGGGGACGCGGGAACAGGGATCGTTGACACTCGTGTTTGACAACGGTGAGACGTCAAAGGTTCCGTATCGCGTCCATGTGGAACGCGGGGAAGCGTTCTGGGGCGAGTATTGGTTCGACGAGCAATTGTACGGAAAACAGCGCGAATGAGATATTGATGCGGTCTTCAATCTCCGTCATACGATCCTGGTTCAGAATACCGGAAGAGATCACCGATCCGCGTGACCGTGACAGAGCCGATCTGCTCATGAAGATCGGACGGGTTGTTCCCGTCGCGGCGATCGTGAACTTCTCTGTTCTCATTTATACGATGCCGGAGAGCCTGATCCGCTACATGACATTGGCGGTCCTGTTCACCGTCGTGCCGTTGTTGGTCATTGGGCTGGTGCGTCGGGGATCTGTGCGATGGGCGGCAATCCTGTTGGTCTGCGTCACGTGGACCCTCGCGACATACATGTGCCTCACCAGCGGCGGGATGCTCACGCCTGCGTTCATGTTGTTTCCAGTGGTCATCCTCGGTTCAGGGATTCTGATCAACTTCCGTGCAGGCATCGTGACAACTGCGGCTTCACTGATTGCAGGTGCGATGATGACATGGATGGAGGTCTCGGGGATCCTTCCGGAGCCGTCCGTTCGTTTCACGCCAGTATCGACCTTCATTACGCTGACCATCCTGTTGGGAGTCATTCTGGTCATCCAGTACCTCATCACCAGCACGCTGAACCGGGCTTTGTCGAATGCCCGTGATGAGCTCGATTCCCGAAAGGATGCGGAGCAATTGGCGACACGCCACCGGTCGGTGTTATCCGCCGTGCTCGACAGCACGCGGGATCTGATCGTCGCCGTGGATAGTCAGATGCACATCATTGCGATCAATGCACCGCTTGTCGAAAATGTGCAAGCGCGCTCGGGATTCCGTCCGCTTGTGGGCATGTCGTTCTTTGAGGTCGTTCCCCCGGATCGTCGGGAAGCCATTGCGGAGATCCGTCAGCGGCTCCTGAACGATGAGCAGGTGGTCGTGGAATCGCAGTCACCCCGTGAGGGGGGAGCGGTCGCGGAATTCGAGGAACTCTACACGCCCATCCATAGCGCCGACGGCTCCATCGCCGGGTTCACGATCTTCATCCGGGATATCACGGAACGAAAGCAATCCCAGGTTGACCTTCAACGATCGAAGGAGGATCTCGAGCGACGCAACGAATCGCTGCACGCGATCAACGAGATCTCGCAAGAACTTCATCGGTCACTGGAAGTTCCGACGATCGCCCGAGTCGCGATGGATACCTTGGCAAAGTTCAGCCGCTCACCGCGTGTGGCGTTCTTTGTGGTTGAGGAAGATGGCGAGCACTTGCTTCGCGTCGATGCGCGGGGATTCCCGGAGGAAATGCTGCGAGCAAGCGATCCACGAATGCTGATCCGCGAGAGCCTCAGCGGAGTCGCGTTGAGAACGAGGACCATCGTTACGAGCGATGATATCGTGAACGATCCGCGGACGAATCCCTCTGTGGCAAAAGCGTTAAGCGTTGACGGACGGTTGAGTTCGATTACCATCCCTCTGGTGTACCAGGAACAGGCCCTCGGGGCAGTGAACCTCGTCTTTTCATCGTCGCTGCGCATCGACCCGGATTACATGGAAACGCTCGCGGCCATCGGCAAGACGATCGGAATGGCCTTGGCGAATGCCAAACACCTCTCGCAATTGGAACAGGAAGTGCGGGAGCGGCGGCGAACGGAGGCCGCTCTGCAGGCAAGCGAGGAGCGGTATCGGCGGTTGGTCGAAAACGCGAGCTTGCTTGTCGCAGAGGTCACGTTGGACGGGCGCTATGTGTATGCCAATGTCGCCCACCACGGGATCCTCGGGTACGACCCGGGATCGATCGTGAACAAACCCGTCATGCCGTTCGTTCACGGAGATGATCAGGCGGCAGTTCTGCGATCGTTGGGGAACGAAACACAAAGTATTCTGTTTCGGTTTCGTCATGCGGACGGTACGTATCGTTGGCTCGAAGGATCTTCGCGGAGCTTCGTTGCCGCGAACGGCGACCAGCGTTTTGTCCTGGTCGCGAGCGACGTCACAGTTCGCGTCAACGCAGAGGAGGCACAGCGGACCTTGGAGAGTCAATTGCTTCAATCGCAAAAGCTTGAAGCTGTTGGCACGCTGGCAGGGGGCATCGCTCACGATTTCAACAACATTCTCGTCTCGCTCCTTGGCAATGCGGAATTGGCGAAGCTCAAACTCCCCGCGGATCATCCCGTGCAGAAGTACATCGAGCGCCTCT